>DTSE01000068.1 GCA_012965515.1 Candidatus Melainabacteria bacterium
GAGCACGGGACCAGCCGGGTCGCTAACGACCTGCGCGTCGTCGCATACCTCAAGACCGGGGACGTTCACGACCTTTGTGTCGGTGTCGTTCTTGATCACCAAATAGTTTGTAGCTTGAAGCATCGTGTCGATTTCGACTATCTTCAATCCACGCGGAAGTTCTTTTACGTGTACTTCAAAAACTTGACTGGGCAACGCTGTTTGCAGTGCGGCTGCTACTTCAGGACCGCTCATCGTCCCGGCTTTCTTCAAATACTCTTTGATCGCCTTGTCGAGATCGGCTTTCAACTTCAAAGCATCTGCAGGATTTTTCGGACCCGCTTCAAAACGTTTTGCAAGCGCCACCAGATCGCTTTGCGGATCGTGCTTGACGGTAATCGCCGCGCCAATGCCCATTAGCCCCGCGCCCGCAAGACCGACAACGGCGATGCCGCCGACGATGAATGGCATCGGCGTGCGCTTGCGTGGCAAGTCTTTGCCGCACTCGGCACACTTTCGCGCAGCTACTGAATTTCGTACATCACATTCGGGACAACGCATTTGGTGACCTGACTGGTACCTGGGATTCCAGACGTTGCGTCGGCACGCGTGTGCCTAGCAATAAAAACGGACCAGCTATCTGACCATATCTAATAGGTTGAGAAGAGTAGTCTACTAGATATAATAGCCTGCCATAAACTTTCGTTCAGATTGTGGCACGTTGAGGACAACATTAAAGTGAGTAAATCTCCCGAGGAATTGGCTGCTAGGCAGGCGCTGGCTGAGGTTTCCAGGCTTTGCTATCAGCGCGGGTACATCACCGGCACTGAGGGAAATTTTAGTATTCGGCTGGGTGAAAACCGGATTCTGACCACCCCGAGAGGGGTCTGCAAGGGGCGGATAAATGAAGCCGACCTGGTTGTGACTGATATTAACGGTAATCCCGTCGATGCCCACGCGGCTTTGCCTTCAACCGAATTGAAGATGCATTTGGCTGCTTATAGGCTGCGCGAAGATATAGATGCAGTGGTGCATGCGCATCCGACCATCGCTGTTGGATTTACAGTGGCGGGCGTAAGCCTCTCTACGCCTGCTTTACCGGAGGTCGTTTGTACGATTGGTGGCATACCTGTGGCACCGTATGCGACACCTAGCACCGACGAAGTCGTAGAAAGTATCGAGCCCTTTGTAAAAAAGTGTGACGCCCTCATGCTCGATCACCATGGGGCGCTATGTCTTGGAAAGGATATCTGGGACGCGTTTTACAAGCTCGAGACGCTCGAGCATCAGGCGCAAACGTTGCTCGTGGCGCACCTTTTGGGCGGTCCAAAGCCGCTCAGCAAGGCGCAAGTCAATTCTTTGATGGCGATTCGCAGTGTTTACGGACTCACCAACGAACTTGATGTAGATTATCTGACGGGCAGCTCCACCGAAGCGTAGGGGCGATGCCATGCATCGCCCGGTATCAGAGCGTGGGGGCGCATTGCATGCGCCCATTAGCGGGCGAGCCGCCCGCGCTCCCAGGAGGAACGCCTAGCGACGTGCTCCATAGAAGCCTCTCCCAGGAAGAAGCTGTCAGACAAAAAGGGAAAGAAGGATACGTGAGTCTTCAATCTTCATCAATGAACGAACAGCCAAAAACAGTTGAAGCTTCGAAGAAGGAAGTTTTGCATCCGGAAGAGAGTATCACCACTCTCTTGCTGATTCGTCACGGGCATACGCGCATGACTGAGGAAGGTCGGCTCTACAGCGACCCCGAAGCGGAGCTGACGGACGAAGGTTTGAAGCAGTCGAAAGCGCTCGCCGAATGGTTGATGTCGCGTCCGCCTGATGTTGTTTTGTCCAGCACTGCAAAACGCGTGGTCGCCACCGCTGAATCAATTTCCGGGCAAACGAATATTCCTATTCTTCGCGTCGAGGATTTGAACGAATGGCACGTGGGAAATTGGGAAGGTCGCACATATCTTGATTTGAAGAAGAATTCGCCGGACGAATACAAGGCGTGGACGGCTGATCCGATTCGCATGCGTCCTCCGGGCGGCGAGTCGATTGAAGATATGTATGAGCGTACGAAGTCGCGCATTGCGGAGATTATCGAACAGTATGATGGAAAACGCGTTGCACTTGTGACGCACGCTGGTATCGTCCGTAGTGTCCTGGTTCATGCACTCGGAATGCCGCTCGATAATTTCTGGCGCATTTCAATTCCGGTTGGAACAGTCTCGAAAGTTGATTTCAGTAAGAGCTTCGCGACTGTTCATTTCATGGCGATGCGTCCCGGCGCTGACGAGGTTTAATTGTAGGGGCGAAGCCGTGCGTCGACCGCCTCTTGTAGCGGCGCATTGCATGCGCCTTTGCAGGCGGCTAGACTGCCGCACCCTACAGCGGAGAGCGACACGTTGTTCTGTAGCTATGCTGAAGACAAGTCGGTGGGCGGCAAGAATGCCGCACCCTACATCGAAATTGGACGGACCGCGCGGCGCGCGACTAATACTGCTCGTCTAAATTGTTGAGGACTACCTCGCAGTATTGGAAGATACTGAACAAGCAGCAAACGCCAAAGAGTTGCAAAAGAAGATGTGGTGTATCCACGCTCATGATGAGTGCCATCAGGATGCTCCTTCGATATGAATTTGGGAGAGACTTTGGCGCGAGGATTAGCTGTTGTAGTCAGTGTTGTTCTTCGAATAGCTGTTGAAGTAGAAGCTCCAGACTGATGTGGTTTCTTCTATTTGTTGCGGTGTTTCTTGGGGAAGGACGATTGGGGCTTCGGCGATAGCGACGGCGTTTCTGTTTTGAAGCAATACGGAGATGTGTTCGATTAGTGCTTGCATCGCAAATATCCTCGGAAGGGATGGGTGGTTCGGGTACTAACACCTTAGGGGACCCGTTGGACATTGGTTGGACAGCCGGAAAGGTGCCGCCTGTGGGGATATGCGGTGATAGAGGAGGGCGGATTAGGCGGCTGAGGGACAGGAAGGTAATGGCGGGCGCGTGCAACGCGCCCCCACGCTAGAACCCCACGCCCCACGCCCCCACGCTAGAACCCCACGCCCCACGCCCCCACGCTAGAACCACACGCCACACGCTAAAACCGGCGCCGGCCCCCACGCTCTGCCTTCTGATATGCTAGCGAGCCGATGTCGGCGAAAACAATAGATATACGAAACCTTCTCGCTGCGGCAGTGCTTATGCTGCCGCTTCTCTCGTGCTTTTGGTATGTCGCGATGTTCGGCACTAATATGCCCTATATGGACGACTGGTCATTCATGAGTGAAGTGGGACACGTTGTCCTGAATTCCAAGCACCATTCGCTGTGGCAGTTTCTTGATCATCAGCACAACGATCACAAAATGGGGATTCCTTTTCTAATCCTCTTTTTCGTCGGAGCTGCAACTGCGTGGAACTGGCTCGCGATGATGTACGTGAATGTCTTGATTCATTCGCTTACCAACATACTGCTGATGTTTTGGGCTTGGGCGCAGTTGAAAACGCAGCGACTGCCGCTTTTGGCATTGCTGCCTATTCCTTTGGTCATGTGCACGTTTCGCCAGTGGGAGAATTTGCTTTTTGCGTTTCAAACATGTATCTACACCGTCAATCTGTTTTTTCTCATTTCTCTTATTCTGCTTGAACGCTCAAAGGCACTCGATTGGAAGTTTTACGGCGGTTTTGTGGCTGCATTCCTCGCTTGCTATTGCAACGGCAATGGACTTCTTGCTTTACCTTTAGGCTGTCTCGCGTTGATTTTGCAGTGGGCAATTCTGCCGCAAGAACGTGCTGTCGCGAAAAAGAAGATTCTGATTTGGATTGCCCTTTGTGTCGTGGTGGCAGTTCTCTATTTTTCGACTTATCGGCACGAAAGTTTCTACAAGTTCAAACTCGCTTATTTGAGCGAAAATATTGTGGGATGCATCAAGTTTTTGATTGCACCGTTTGGCACTATTTATGCCAACGACGTCGCCAACGCAGTCACATGGGGTGCGTTTTTCATCGCGACAATGTTGCTCACATTCTTCATCTGCATCAAGAGGCGAATTCTAGATCGCTTCTCAATCACCGCATGGATGATCATACTCTTCGGAGTCGCCTTTGACTTACTTGTTTTCTGGGGACGCGCTGGATTCGCGTTGGACACCTCACTCGCGCCGAGCCATCCCGAGTCTTTTCTCAATGCTCTGTGCTCACGATATTCGACGAGCAATGCTTTAATTCTTGCCGCATTATATGTGCTTGCCGTATACACCTATCGGCGCGGCTGGCTGTCCTCGGTAAATGCTGCATGTGTCGGCGCGCTCATTTGTTGTTGCACCTATGTGTCCCTGACGATTGGAATTTCTCTCGGAGAGATATGGCACGACCTTCGCCTCAGTGAAAAGACGATGTTAGAGAATCAGGAATTGATCAGCGACAACATGCTGAAACGAATTTTTCCAGAACCATCGATGATGCGGAAGTTCAAAAAGCAGATTGAGCAAATTGGTTTATTTCACTACAGCCACGAGAAGTTTCCATCACACCTTCCTGTCACGAAAGAACCGGTTGCTTTGGTCTCACACGCTAGCGGAGTTATGGACAAGCAAGGTCAATGGCATGTTGGTAAGGAATCGGACATAGTGGTCAGAGGATGGACGTTTGACCCTCGCACCAAGAAACCTGCTGCTGCAGTTTGGGTTTTTGTAGATGAAAAACCTTTGATGCGCGCGGCATATGGTTTGGGCAGGCCGGATCTCAAAAGTTTTGGTCCGCGGATGCGCTGGGGTCGCACTGGATTCGAGACTGTTTTCGCGGCGAAACACATCGGGCTCGGTCGCCACGATCTTTCTCTTAAGGTGATTTCATCCGATGGTCAACGCTGCATGGATACTGGCACACAAGTAATCTTTATGGTTGAGTAGTTTCTCTTTCTAGAAAGAGTTTCAAGCAGCAGGTTATAATCCGACCTTTCAAACTCGGAAAAGCGATGCCATCGTATCTAATACTGCGTTTCGTTGCCTTTATTGTCGCCGTCCTCGTGCCGATGACTTTCATTCGGTATGAACTGTTCGCTGCATTCGCGATTCCCCTGACTATCGCGCACTACACGCTGGCATTTCCGTATTCGAGAAAGTATCTAGTCGATGTCGTCAAAAGACCACAAACTACGCTCAATTTCGCGTTGTTGACAGCCGGCGCTTTTACGTTGTGCACGCTCAAAATTCCGTATCTGATGTTCGTCAGTTTCGGATTTCACCACGTGTTTAGTGAAGTCTACGTAATGTACGAGAACGTGCTTCCCAAGCTTTGGTCTGAAACCAAAGCACTTCGAATGGCATCGTTGATTTCCAATTTGTTTGCGTACTTTGCTGCTGTTGGAGCCGTCAGGCGGGCTGTTCCGCACTTAGAGGGTTTCTTGTACTCAGGCTATGCAATCTTCACTGCACTTTTTATCTACCAGTTGTTCAGGCTACGTAAAACACTCACTCGCGAGCAAATGTTGAATGCATCTATTTTCGAGATGCTTGGGCTGACATTTGTTATAGCTGGAGCAATTCGTCCGTTGTCGCCATCGACTTTTATTTTCTATCATGTGATTTTCTGGCTCTTTTACCCATCGTCAAAAATGATAGCGGCGAAGCAACTGAAGCCGCTGGCAATCTTCCTCGGTGCAAACGCTGCCATCACGATTTTGTTGATGCTTTTGTCCCCGCTCAGCCCGTTGCCTATCAAACTTTCGGGGGCACAGATCATCGGTATCTTCACCTATGGTGCACTGTTCCACATCATCATGTCCTTCGCGATGACCTCAGCTCAACCAGCATGGATAACGCGAATCTTCCATCCCGGCTTTACGCGTGAAGGCAAGAGTACGCGCGTGCCTGCTGGACAGATGGCGCCTGCGGCAGCAGCAGCAGCAGCAGAACCGACGCTCGCATCCATTCGATAGCTCAAAAGCGTAGGGGCGCGTTGCACGCGCCCGTGTGTAGCGGCGCATTGCATGCGCCTTTTCGGGCGGCAAGAATGCCGCCCCTACACAGTGATATGCACAGAAAGCGGAGCGTAGGGGCGCGTTGCACGCGCCCTGTGTAGCGGCGCATTGCATGCGCCCTGTGTAGCGGCGCATTGCATGCGCCTTTGCGTGCGGCAAGAATGCCGCCCCTACACGGTGATATGCACAGAAAGCGGAGCGTAGGGGCGCGTTGCACGCGCCCGTTGTGTAGCGGCGCATTGCATGCGCCTTTTCGGGCGGCAAGAATGCCGTCCCTCCACGGTGATTGCACAGAAAGCGAAACGCCGGTAGCCCAAGCAATTTCCCAGATCTAATTGTCTGCTTTTTACTGTATAAGACATCAGTCATGAAGTTGACAGTAGCGGATGTTACTATCCCAAAAGCCTTGAAACATCGGCTTCGACGGAGAAGTTCTTCCAGTGCCCGTGGAGACTGAAACAAACGCAAACAGCCCGATTGCGGCTGATCTTTCCCGCGAGGGAAAAGGTCACCCGGAGGTTTTCAAGGTTCGTTTGCGTACGAGTCGCGCCCCCGGTCGGAGCGAAACGGCAAAACGGACTTTGATCGCAATTGCTGCGGTGCTTGTTGCGTTGGCATTCTGCGAAGCTCTTGCTCGCGTTGTGATTTGCATCACAAAACCAGCAATTTACGGCAATCAGGAAATGGACGCGAAGATGCGTCTTGCACTTACGCCATTGCCGAAAGACAAGCCGTGCATTTATTTCCTCGGAACATCACACACCAGCCGTGGTGTCTACACCGATTTGATTGAAAGCAGATTGAAGGACAAGGGCTACGATGTCGAAGTTCGTAATCTGGCTTGCGGAGGCAGTTTTCCTTCAGACGAACTCTTCATTCTCCAGCATGCGCTCGAAAAGTCACCCTATCGTTTTTCTATAGTCTACGAGTGCAATCAAGGCGGTTTTGCCGCGCAGCCGAATTATGCATTCGGTGTTGGAGCTTTGGGTAAGTCGCTGTATTACAAGAACACCCAGAGCAACTGGCCGATTTTTAAAAAGTTCGATCTCTGGATGAAGCAGCATCTTTATCTCGTCCGCTTCCGCACCATACTCAAACAGCGTTTGACTGCGATTCCCAAAATGGTGTTCTCGCCCAATCCGATTGTTTGGGAGCGCAAAAAAGTTTTCTCAGTGCAAGACGATATCTCGCCGCAAGGCTGGGCGCCTGTCTATCCTGTGTACGACGCGAAGATGTTGGAAAAGTCAATCGCTATTCGCAAAGTTCAGGTTGAATATTTCAATCCGGATGACGGACTCAACAGCAGTCGTGAAAGGTACTATTTGCTCGATAGAGTCTTTGATTTTGCAAGATACCGCCAGGTCCCAATGACGATGCTCTGGCTGCCATTGCATCCAAAAATGCGCGATGCATTCACAGCGCAAATGCACGTCACTGATGAGCAGCTGACGAAGAAATTTCAACGCGCCGCCGCGCTCGAAAAGGTCGACCTCATTGATTTGCACATCACCCAAAATGCGCAATACTTTGCTGATGGAGACCACCTCAACGCAATCGGTTCTGTCGAGATCTCAAACAAAATTGCCGATCAATTGTTGGCAAACAGCGCGACACACCTTGATCCGCTCATAGGCAAGAAAGCTGGCGACGCGAAGCCAACTGTCGACACAACGCTACCTGTCGACTCCAAAACGCCTGTGAACGCCAAGTCTCCCGTCGAAATTAACGCCCCCGTCGAGGTCGATTCGCCGCAATGAACTTCATCTCGACGCAGTTTGTGATTTTCATGCTGGTCACCTGGGGACTGTTCCTCGTTCTGCCGCCTCGTTATCGCTGGCAAATGTTGCTTGCTGCGAGTTATGTTTTCTACGCGACCTGGAGCATTCCCTTCGTCGCCGTCATTCTTCTGACCACATCTGTCGATTATCTCGCCAGCAAAATTCTCTATGCCAACGCGTCTCCGCAGTTCCGCAAAATGACTTTGTGGACCGCGATTGTCGTCAACCTCTTGGTGCTCGGCTACTTCAAATACTTCAATTTCTTCCTCGACATCAACGCATCTTTGCTGAAGTATCTAGGTGTTGCAAACACAATGCCCAAGCACCTGGAAATTCTCTTGCCACTGGGCATTTCGTATTACACGTTTGAAGCGATCAGTTATTTGCTCGATGTATATCGTGGTGCGAAACCAGCGCCAAACTGGCTCTCGTACAACTTCTACATCATGTACTTCCCTCACTTGATTTCGGGACCAATTGTTAGATTCAACGAACTTTGGCCGCAGTACAAAGACGGCATTCAAAATCCAGCTTTTGCGCGCGTAGGCAAAGGGCTTGAATTGCTGGTTTTGGGGTACATGTTCAAACTGATTATCGCCGACAATTGCGCGGGTATCGCTGATCCTGTTTTTGCGAAACCTGAGGCAGCAACTGTGCTTGGGACATACACCGCGGTTCTTGCGTTCGCTGGTCAATTATATTTCGATTTCCTCGGCTACACGCACATTGCCCGTGGTGCGTCGCTGATGTTCAATCTACAGCTGCCAATCAACTTCAACCATCCACTCAATGCCGATAACATGGCTGATTTTTGGAAGCGTTGGCAAATCTCGCTTTCGCGCTGGTTGCACGACTATCTCTATGTTCCGCTGGGTGGCTCGCGCAAATATCTCCCGCGCACGATGCTCAATGTTTTTATCACCCTGATGGTTGCGGGCATCTGGCATGGCGCCGGATGGATTTATGTAGTTCTCGGCTTGTACTTCGGTGTCAACGTCGCGGGCTATCACGCATGGCGTCGTCTCAGAAAGAAGCTGTTCAAGACAAAAGACAAAGTTATCGTCAATCATCCGCTATATGTCTGTGCTGCTCACATCGTGACTTTCACGCTAATTGTGTTGAGCGGAGTGTTCTTCCGTTCAACAAGCGTGCAGAACGAACTAGTAGTCTTCGATCACTTGATCAGATTCAAAAAGCTTTTCGAGGAAATAGCAGCAGCAGCCCGCGTCGACAATTTCACCGAAGTCGGAATTTGTTTGTCGATGATCGTGATTCTGATATCCGGTCCATACGTAGTCAGGCTTTACGAGCGCCTCTACCAGCCGATGCCCTACTGGGTAAAACTACAAACAGCCACGGCTGCACTATTGCTTTGCTGGATCTTCTGCGCGGAGTACATCCCGCCGTTTATTTACTTCCAGTTCTAATGTAGGGTCGCTTTTTATGCGACCGTTATTTTTGGCGATGCTGCGCCTCGCCGTGTGGGCTGCAAGAATGCAGCCCCTACAATTGAGCGATAGCCTGTTTCCCTAGTGAAATCCCTTTCGCGATCGTAAGATAGTGCTTATGGAGGTTCTGGCAGAACTATGGATGAAAGCTTTAAAGCACGCTTAAGAGAAGTAAAAGCATCAAACGAGAAACTGCGCCAGCAAAGCAAACAATTCTGGGCGCAGACTGACGCAAAAGCCTACACAGTGCCGCAGCTAATCGATAGATTCCTCAGCTCTACTGACACTTTTGTGCCAGAGGAGCTAGATGATGTAAGACTTAGGTCTTTTGCCGAGGATTGTTACGAGCATCTTGGCTGGAGTGGTATGTGCCAAGCATACGAGCACATCATAGCCGAGGAGCTCGCCTATTGTCCGTCAATGTACCATTCGTGGACTCTCTTGGGAGCGACTGTTATGAATGACGCTGAAAACCTTAGTTTCGAAGAGCGTGTACGCGTGGCGGCAGATGTCGAAGCTGTGTTTGAAAGAGCGTCAGATGACGATTGCTCTTGGGAAAAGCAAATCGCTTACTTCTATTATGACCATCCACTGAAGGCGGTACAGCCACAGTTTTATTTGCTCAAATCAAAGGAAAGGTTTGAGAGAGCTATCGAAAGTGAGGATTTCAACGAATGTGACCATCATGATGTGCAGGTTTACGGTCATGTGCATTTTGAATTGGGTGATTTTACAACAGCCCTTCACTGGTACGAAAAGCTTGAAGGCTTGGAACATCGGTGTGAAGAGGGTTGCTTTTTAGATCGGACTCTCTCTGAAAGACGGCTAGTCGAATGCCAACAGCGACTGGCTGACTGAGAGAGTGCTCCATAGTTCTAGAGCCAGGATTTTTCTAGAGTCCAGAGTTTCTGTAGTTCATTCTAAAGCTCTGATTGCCGCTTCACATGCGCGTTCTGCCGCCGGGTTGTTGCATACAGTTTGGGCAACATTCGTTCTGCTGCTGTTTCGCCTTCTTTAATCGCCTTTTGCAGGGCTTCCTTCTTGTAGCTGGTTGTTCTCATGTAGGGCAATTTGGGCTCAATCAGAACGTCCGCATCACCTAGGCTTTGTGCTTCACCATCGGCCAGCATGATGCTGACCAGCCGATCTCCATAGTCCAAAATGGTGTCGAACTCCTTTTGTTCAACACGGTCCAAATATGCTTGAAGCCTGACCGCAACAACCAAAGGCGCGCCTTGCGCTTCTGCAATATCTGTAGGCAGATTTGACTTTAGCGCCCCATCGACAAGCACATGGTCGCCGACTTTCAGGGGTCTGTAGAAGCCGGGTATTGAGTTGCTCGCGCGAATAGCCTGGCTCAGATCGCCTTTGCTTAGCCAGACTTCTTTGGTGGTCACTAAGTCCACTGCTGCAGCCGCGAAGGGGATCGGCATGTCTTCGATGTTGGTCACACCTTTGGGAAGATTTTTTTGCACAAAGCTACTAAGCGATTTTCCGCTATAGAGACCGATTTGTGGATGCAAAAGCACTGAGCGTGCCAATGCGTACTTGAAACCGTAGGTGAATACCTTGAGTTTTCGATTGATGGGAAAGAAAGCCTTTTGAAACTCTTTGGACAGCACCAGCCGCTCGAGCTCACTGACGGGAACGCCAGCCGCATATAGTCCGCCAATCATCGCTCCAACGCTATTGCCGCAAACGAAGTCCGGTCTTATTCCTTCTCTTTCCAACACCTTAAGTACGCCGACGTGGGCTGCTCCTCTGGCTCCGCCGCCTGCGAGGGTGAGGGCGAACTTTCTCTGACCGGGGTCCCGACGTACGACGGCTCTGGGCGTGCTGCTTTCGTGCTTTTCCGCCTCATCTACCTGGGAAGGCGTCAAATTATTCCCCATGGCGCCAGGCTGGCAAAGCATGACGGCGACGAGCATTGTGCCGGGTAGGGTTGCTAGTGATTTCAAGTTTTTGTCCTCAGGTATTCAAGGCGATGACGTAGCAGACATCGAAAAGCTCCTGCTATTCCTTAAATTGCCGGAAAGTGCTGGTAGCTCGTTGAACAGACGGACCGGGACCGCGGCTTCCCACCAGCTTCCCACCAGCTTCCCACCGGCTTCCTTCCCGCCGGCTTTAGGGCATGGGGTTGCATTGCATACAACCTTATAAAACTGGCGCGTGCAACGCGCCCCCACGCCAGAAGCGCTACTCGAAGCAGTGCTTTGCCTTCGCGAGGTGAACCCAACGGAGAAAGAGTGAGTTAGGTTTTACCTTTGGACCTGGTCCGTTGAAAGCTCCGAATCGCAGCTCTTTAATCTTGCCTTTCCACTTCGGGTGTTCAGTGACGGGAAAACACATCACGTCGTAGTGTTCGCCGGGATAATACACAAGGTGAATGGCTCTTTCTTCCGACAATTCTTCGCCCTCTGCGCGCCAGAAGAGCGAAAAGCGACTACCTGCGATACCGGCTGCGCACAGCCAGACTTCTGCAATCGACTCTGCATCGAACGCATCAATCGGCAAGCCGAATTGGAATTGTTCTCCCTTAAGTTCGACAGTTACGCGATCTCCCGTCAGCACGAGCCTTCCATCATCGCTCTTGAATCCGTCGTTGATCATGCGGCGGTCGAAATAGTATCTGCCGTTTTCCTCTGGGGACGAAACTTCCGGTAAATCCTCGTAGCCAAAGTGTTCGAAGGCCTCAAGCAAGTTTGCTTCCAAGCACTTTCGAACGACCTCGGGCATACCCTCATGTTTGTAGCGTTTAATGGATGCTTCCACGCTTTTGGCTGTTACGTGCTCTGGTCGCATGTCGGATTCGATGGAGCCTTCAAGGTTCACTTCCAACGCGTCTTCTACCTTCTTGAGCGCTTCTCGACGATTGATGATGAGGTCTTCGTATCTAAGAAGGATTGTGCTGCGCACATCTTTGCGCACAAGGTAGTTTTCAAAATGATTGCTAATTCCGCGGCACATGTTAAGTGCGTGTTGGAAATCACCGGTGTCCTCCGTCAGATTCCATGCGATTGGATTGTTGTGCGCTTTGATCCACTTTGTTCTTGAAATGAACACATCACGCGGATCTCGGAAGAGATCGATTGCATAGTATTGGGTAATCTGCTTGAGCATAGGAACAATCCAATACGCCGCTTTCTCAACGTAGTAGCGCGCGCCTGGCTGCTGCGCTGCAATGGAAGGCAACAATTGATTCCAAAGCTGAAGAAGCACATCTTTGTCCTTTGGAAATCCGGCTATATCCTCAGGAAACATGCCGCGCAAACCCCATGGTGCTGCCGCAACAGTGGGCAATTTCCAGTGATAGTAAGTGTCCACGTAGTCATTGCCGACCGACTCGCATCGACGCCAAAGCGCTGCAATCTTACATATGTACGTTAAATACCGGATTTCGTATGGATCAAGTTTTGGAAAGAAACATGCCGGATCGAGCCCAAGCAACTGCATGAGCATGGTCGAGCCGCTGCGTCCATTGGACATTACTAATATTGGAAGTATCTGTTTATCTGCCATCTCTGGCTTCAATAACCGGTTTTGGGATGTACAAGCATAAAGGATGAATAATCAAAACCATGTGAATTGCCTCTTCAAAAGCAGCAAAAGTTATGAAGAATCGAATATTCTAGTATAGTCAAAACAACAACTGGGACGGCTTTCGAGCGCTTGAGATCACGGGTTATTGGTTGTGTATCAAACATATTGCTGGCGGCTGGCATAGCTGTCAGTTTTTCGTGCATCGAAGGTCAAGCGAAACCGGCGAAGGATTCAAAAGTAAATGCGTTGCTCACAAAGAGCTATCGTCTTTATAAAGCCAAGGATTTCGTTGGTGCGCAGAAGTGTTTGGATCAGGCGCTAGAGATATCGCCTAAGTCTTCCGGTCTCTTTTTCTTACGCGCAGAGTCGCGCAGACAGAATGGGCAACTACAGGAAGCGGTTAGTGATTTTCAGACAGCTTCGTTGTATTTGAGTATGGATGGAAAAGAGAAGCAGGCGAAGTATTGCAAGGAAACAGCAGCGCAACTCGAAGCTGCTCTCTATGCAGGTAAAACACCAGCCCCGCCTCCATTGCCTAAGGCTGTCAAAGATTTGCAATACGCACTGGACCATCCTAATGCTGCGACTGTTCTAACAGCCAAGCCCGGAGCAGCGACAACAACTGTACGCACGGCACCGTCAAAAGGTGCACCGCCCGTGATGCCTTTATCGAAGGCAGGTATCAGACACAAAGAGGTTGCTTCGACAGGCAAACCAGGTTCTAACTAAGCAGGATAATGGAAAAGCTAATCTCAGTTTGTCTGCCAGTCTTCAACGGTGAGAAGTTTCTCCCCGAAGCGATTGAAAGCGTATTGGCGCAAACATACAGCAACTTTGAATTGCTCATTTCGGATGATTGCTCTACCGATAGTTCCGCAGCGATCATCGCGCGCTACGCAGAGCAAGACAAACGTATTCGTTTTTGGAAAAATGAAAAACGGCTGGGTTTATTCCACAATTACAATCAGTGCATTGCGAACTGTCAGGGCGAGTACATAAAACCGTTTGCACAGGATGATCTTTGGCAGCCAAACATGCTCATTGAATGCGCGAGAGTTCTTTCCGCACATCCTGATGTTGCATTAGTCAGCACGCGTCGAAGCATCATCGGCGGTGATGGTAAGGAACTCTCGGGAGAGCAACTTATCTCGCCTGCGGATCTTTTTCCTGGACAAGTTGTGATACCGCGAACAGAAGTGGTGGCACGCAGTTTATTCCCTCTGGAAAACTTTATTGGCGAACCATGCACCGTGATGTTCCGCAGCGAGCATTCAAGCTACGGTTTTTCAACCGATCTTCGACAACTAGGTGACCTCGAATATTGGCTTCGTCTGCTGCGCAACGGCGACTATGTTTTCATCAACGAGCCGCTTGCCTCCTTCCGCAAACACAAAGATGGTGCCTCTGCTTCAAATGGTCTTCAACTGTGGCATGCGTCCGACATAATTCACATGTCTTATTCTGTGGAAGGCGAAATTGAAGACACGGGCAAGACGCGTTATGACTTTGTTCAGCAGAATATGCGGAACTTCGCCATTCATGTGGACTATCTTGTCGATACGTTCGGTGCTTCAGAGCGCGGTTTGCATGAAAAAGCCGTCATGCGCAAGCAAGATTTTGAAGGCGTCAAGGAAGCTTTGTTTCACTCACTTTTGTTGAACGCAAAATTCAGTCGTTATGGCGTTGGTCCAGATGGTGAATTCTCCCTTGCGAAAGATCGCTTCGAAGTATTGAAGAAAGAGTTGGCAATAAAACGTTCTGAGGCTGTTTTGCAAAAACTTTTGAGCAGCTTCTCCTGGACTTCGACTCGCATGTTCCGCGAGCTGCGCCGAGCCATGAATCCTACAACGGAAACGCCGGAACCGTCAGTCAAAGAGTATCACGGCAATCAGCAAGACCAGTATTTGCGTTATCTGCGCAGAATGCGAAAGGACATCTTGAAGAGCCGTTCTTGGTCAGTAACGAGACCGCTAAGACAGGGTCTGAGGCGGCAACTGAAGGCGGGCACCACATATAAAGGCCTAAGTTTTGCTGCGGTCCGGAAAGCTGCAAACTCGTCAACAACAAAAACTACGGCAAAGACAACATCATCATCTTTATTCTCTGGCTGGTATGCGAATATTACTTCGATGTTCTTCTAGACCCGCCTAGACCCGCCAGTGGCAGTTGTTGACCCGCATCGGGTTTCCAAAGATCACTATTGCACTCACTGCGAAAAACACAAGTTTTCGGAATGCAAGCAAAAGACGAAATTAGAGCTGTCACGTGATACTGTGAAGCCGAAAGCTTCATCGACTGAGCACGTTATTGAGTACGGTTGATCTTGCATGGTATAGACGTTCGAAGTAATAACGTCCGAAGTTCTTACTTAGAAATTCTGAAAAAGCGTTTTTCCGTATTCCCTGCAAATAACCGGTCGCTCCTTCAACCGCCATCTGTTCCATTTGTTCAGCTGTCGCAGGGAATTTCGTCCATTGATTCGCGAACGTGGTGGATGGTCTTTCAATCATGCTCACAGCCGCACGCGCTTCATCACTCCAATGAATCACGTTGGCATAGTCGGCAATTAGAACTGCATTCGCCTTTGTAATGTCAGTTGCATCAACAGGGAGTGTCACTTTTGGTGGAGCATCTGGAAATAGCTTGATTTGTGGTGTTTCGAGACCAGGTGCGGTCTCTATATTCGTCAGTTTCAGACGGTCTAACTTCTGCTGCGTGAAGAACAGGCGATTGCCTTCTCGCTCGTATACCGGTGCATACTTTGATGCAGTTGCTTTTGCACCTTCAATTGCGAGTTCTGCCTGCCGTGTCTCCTTGAGCGCGAGCTGGGCTGTATCATCTGTCTTTGAAACGATTTTGGGTGCGGAAGTAAGAAGTTCTGCCGCTTCATCTGCCAGTTTGGAACCAACCGAAGTGATTTCGTCCGCCCCTCGGAAAAGAGCCGGAGTGCTCTCAAGCAAAGCCATGAGCGGTCGCAACATTTTTAGTAACCTGCGTCAGTATTTGCAGATTACTCCGTCTTTTGGACATCGATTGGACACATTTTTTAGGAGGTCAGTACGCTACGCACCATGTCGCGAAAGCTCTCGTAACTTCCGAAACGCTCTTTCAAAAACTCGGTGTATCTGTTGCCAGGGTTGCCTTTTGTGAAATCTACTGCGCCATTGATCGCAAATCGCTGTGCTTGATCCGGAGTGGTGTCGGCAATGATTTTTCGAGAACCAAAACCGATTGCATTCCGTTCAAACTTGCTGGCTGCATCGAGTGCTCCTCGATCGAAGTGGATCATATCCGCATAACTCTTTGCTGCAATTGCATCAGCTTTGTCTGCAAGCGAAAAGCCTTTTGGAAAGGCGATCTCATAGATACCGCCAGAGTTGAATGCAAATTGAGGTTCTGTTAGAGCTTCAGATGTGCGCATGGCCGGCAGACCCATGGGCATTGTTTTACTTTGCGACATAACGTGTGCATAGCCACTGCCATCAACGCCAGCACCTACTGTGGAAGCTCCACTTACAGTAGATGATCTGTGCCATGGCGCCGATTTGATTAGTTCATCCGAAAACTTCGCTCCGGCCGCAATTGCCTGCTCTGCAAGCGTTAGTGTAGTTTCCCCAAATGCTGCCATTGGACGAAATGGAATTGCCATTTTTACGCCACCTCCGTGGACGAAAAACAGGTCACCGACGAGCTGCTGCTGTAAGCACGAGGCTCTAGAGCGACTTGGAATATGCTGTGATTGGGAGTACCTCAATTAATACAGCAAGGTAAGAGAGGAGACCACACGGTTTCCCGCTGGTAAAGATTAAATGAACTCCGATGACGGGTAAAGCTTTGACGGCAAGTGTTTCCGGACTTCTATTGCGCCGGCTGGCTAGCGTCGCCGCCTTTCATCATGCCGACTAACTTTGCTTTCTGTTCGGCGGTCAACTGCTTGCGAATGGTGAGCAGAAGTTTTCGG
>DTSE01000069.1 GCA_012965515.1 Candidatus Melainabacteria bacterium
CTTTATGACATTGAAAATGCGTTCGAGTACAACTCCGGCAAAATCAAAGATCCCAACTTGGTCGGCGTGAAAGCGCTTGACGACTGGACGTTTTCAGTGAAGCTGAAGCGGCCTGCGGCGTACTTCCTGTATTTGACTGCGTTTTGTTCAACATGCCCTTTGCGCAAAGACCTGATCGAAAAGTATGGTGATCGCTGGACTGAGCCTGGAAACTTAGTCACAAACGGGCCTTTTGCACTCACTCTTTGGAAGCACGAATACAAAATCGAGCTGTCGGCTAATGAGAAATTTTTCGAAGGTCCGCCCCGATTGAAGAAAATCAAGATGTTCATGATTCCCGAACAGGCAACAGCTTTTGGCTTGTTCGAGAACAATCAGCTTGATTATGTAGATAACCGAAGCTTTCCAACTGCTGATGTGGAGAGCCTTCGCAACTCTCCTATGTATCGAAATCTGCCATTACTGCGCTGCAGTTATCTCGGTTTCAACGTAAAAAAGAAGCCGTTTGACGATAAACGTGTGCGCAAAGCAATTTCGATGGCGGTTGATCGAACGCTCTTTCCTAAAATTCTCCGACGCGGTGAAGCTCCCGCTTATACGTGGGTGCCACCTGCACTGGAAGGATATTCGGAGGACTCGAAAAGCGAGTTTGATCCAGAAGGAGCGAGAAAACTTCTGGCTGAAGCCGGCTATCCGAACGGCAAAGGTTTTCCTTTGACGAAGATTTTATATCCGCAAAGAGAGGACGCGAAGCTGGTTGTAGAGTCCGTTCAAGAGCAGATAAAGAAAAACTTGAACGTGAAACTTCAGCCCGAAGTCAATGAGTGGAAGGTTTATCTCGACATATTGCATCGCGATCCGCCGCAGATGTTCCGGCAAACGTGGGGCGCTGATTACCCGGACCCAGAAACGTTTATGAACGTGTTCACAACTCACAATGGCAACAATTACACACAGTGGTCGAATGCTACTTATGACGATTTGATTGATAAAGCTGCCGCAGAACAAGACCAAAAAAAGCGCGCCTCTATGTATGCGCAGGGCGACAAAATGCTCTGTCAGGACGAGGCTCCGATTGTGCCGCTCTATTGGGCGACGCAAAATACGATGGTAAAACCTTGGGTGAAAGGAATTGGATTCAACGCCATGGACCTGCAATTTTTTAGAAAGGTGTACATAGAAAAACCGTAAGCGAGACACCATGCGTCGCCCCTTGAGAGCGCCGGCTTCAACCGGCACCAGCTGCCAGGATAAAGACGCTCCGCAGACTTTAGAATGAAGGAAACGACAAACCACGGGAGATACCAGCCAACATGTTGGCACTGCTGATAAAAAGAATGCTGACTTCCATACCGGTATTGCTGGTAGTGGCGACACTTACGTTCTTTCTCATGCGCGCGGTTCCCGGTGGTCCTTTCGACGCTGATAAGAACCTGCCTCCCGCGATTGTTGCCAACCTGAACGCCAAGTATCAGTTGGATAAACCAGTTGCTCAACAATATGTGATTTACCTGTCGAGATTGGCGAAAGGCGATCTTGGTATCAGCTATAAATACATCAACCGGACAGTGAGCGATATTTTGTCCGAGGCGATTCCTGTGTCAGTTCAGCTAGGCTTCACTGCCTTGCTTTTGGCAGTAATCATCGGTGTTCCGCTGGGCACTCTGGCGGCGGTAAATCGCGGTTCTTGGTTGGATGTGACTGCGATGTTCATTTCGACGGCAGGGATTTCTGTGCCGGGATTTGTCATCGGCGCATTTTTGATTTTTATATTTGGCATCTGGTTGAAAGTTTTGCCGGTTGCATTGTGGGAAAGTCCCTGGCACATGATTTTGCCTTCCTTGACTCTGGCCTTTTCTCCAGCCGCATATTTGGCGCGTTTGACGAGAGCGAGTGTTCTTGAAGTTCTCGAGAAAGATTGGGTGAGAACCGCCAGATCCAAAGGACTCTCGCACTGGGCGACTGTTTTGAAACATACTTTGCGCAATGCGCTTGTTCCAGTAGTGACTGTTCTCGGACCCCTGACTGCGATCCTTATAACAGGATCTTTCGTTGTCGAATACCTGTATGCAATCCCAGGCATGGGGCGCTTCTTCGTTACCGCAGTGACAAATCGTGATTACGATTTGATCATGGGGACGACGCTGGTTTTCGCTGCGATATTGATCGTGACCAACGCGATTGTCGACGTTGCCTATCAAGTTCTTGATCCGCGCATGAAGGTGGAGGGCTAAATGACAGCATCCATCGACGCTGGGCTTGAACCCGTAAAAGCCGTTTCCCGTGTGGAGTTGGCGTTCACTCGTCTGAGAAAAATCCCGAGCGCTTACTTTGCATTTTGGGTTGTTTGTCTCATCTGCCTTCTGGCTATCTTGTCCGCTCTGGGTGTTCCGCTCTCTCCATATTCCTTTGATCAGGCGACTGACGACTTGCTAGTCGGCCCGTCATTGAAACACCTGATGGGAACTGATGAACTGGGTCGCGATCTGTTTGCAAGAGTGATCTACGGATCTCGACTTTCAATTGCTATCGGTTTTGTAACCGCAGGTGTCGCGTTTCTCCTCGGAACCACATATGGTGCTATCTCCGGATACTGTGGTGGCAAAATTGATACTTTGCTCATGCGCGGGGTGGACATAGCCTATTCGCTGCCTGACTTGCTTGTGATGATTTTGGTGGGCGTTTTAGTCGGTAAAGGAACATTTGGAATTCTCTTTGCACTGGGACTCGTCAGTTGGATGGGCACGGCGCGTTTGGTTCGTGCACAACTTCTTCAACTCAAGGAAGAGGAGTTTGTCGAAGCAGCGAAAGCCTCCGGGCAGGACGGTTTCACAATAGTTATGAAACACTTGTTGCCGAACGCAATGGGACCGATCATCGTCGCTCTCACATTCACTGTTCCTTCGGCAATTTTGTCCGAATCTACTCTAAGTTTCATCGGATTAGGTTTGTCCGCACCCGAATGTAGTTGGGGAACGCTCGCCAGTGACGGATGGCGCTCGTTGCGATCGTATCCGCATCTTTTGGGCTTTCCGAGCCTGTTCATTTTTATGACCGTGCTTTCTTTCAATTGTTTGGGCGATGGGCTGCGTGATGTCCTCGACCCGCGCACACGACTGTTCAAAGGTTGAAGTGATGTTCAAATGATCAAGCTTGACTGGTATCGAAACGCACAAAGTTATACGTTTTCGCTCCTGTCTGTTTTCACAGTGGCAGTTCTAAACTGCAATGGCGCTTCTGCCGCGGAAAACAAAGCGCTTAACGTGAAGCCGACTGCAAGTGCTGTTGTGAAACCGGCATCCAAAACTCAGACAATGTTGGATGGACTGCTGATCAAACACTATTCGTGGTTGGGCGGGGACGTTGAGATTGCCGTCACGCCTAAGTATCTGTGCATTTCGCATCCATTGCGAACCGGCGTGACAGTCAGTCGGGCTCCCTTCAAAACAGTGACTGCGTACGATTCCGCGAAAAAGACGTACTATGAGACCACGCCTGAAGCAGCCGGAAGCTTCATGATCCAACGGTTTTTGAAACTGCTGGGTGGCGACCCACATCCGAAAAAGTGGAAAAAGGTCGAAGAGAAAACCATTGCCGGGGTGAAGGCTGGTCGCTATGTGGTTGACACGGGCAAGGGACCGCCCGGAAAGCTCTCCAAGGAGACAGGCGAGAAGGTCATTCAAGATATGCGGGTGAGCGGATTTTGGGCTGCTGAGGATGTGAATATCCCTGGCGGTGCAGCCGATATCGTCTCCCGAATGGAGGGGTTTCCGACTATTCAAAAACTGCCTCTGTACTTTCAATTGAGTCAGGCGACTCTCGACAAGCGACCAAGAGTGTCTACGCGCAGTATAGTCAAAGCCAAGTTTCCACTGGAGAAATTTCAAGTCCCTTCCGGATACCGCCTTTCGCGTGCGGAGTATTCCTTGCAGAATGAAGAGTTCGAGCTTTTCAGTGGCGGCGACCCTGACCTGCGTCGCAAAAAGAAGTAGAAGTCGCACGCTAAATTTGCTGCTTCCTGTTAAGTCGGCCGCGATAATTGTGCGGACGAGGCTTGGAAGCGAAACTGGGAGCGGTGGCTAATAATTTAGTTTTTCAGCCATAAATACAGGGTACATGGAATAACGGGAGTGTAGAACCACGGGAGGGTGGGCTCGAAATGACGCGCTGCGGCAGATTGCCGAGAATTCTACGCCGAGCGGCTTTGCTGACTTTGGCTCTGGTACTGCCTTTTGTGGCGTCCACTTCGCCTGTTCAAGCTGATGACAAGGGCTGGGTGCTAACTCAGAAGAGTTTGATGATGGGAGACATGTATTTATACGTCAGTCCGTCCGGGTTCAAATTCGTCAATCCCAAGGCTGGCGTCAATTTCGTGACCCGTTCGCCTAACTGGGACGTGATTATGTTCAACGACCGCACCAAGGTCTGTTATTCCGCGACTTTGGACACGTTCAAAAAACAGGTCACAGCCAATCTGCCGCAACGCAGATCGGAGCTTGGTGCGGCTAATTGGCAGAAAGGCTCGGTGTCGAACATCGCCAATCTGCGGGCGACCCAATATGTAATGAATGACCCGGCTGGCGTGCAGGCGCGAGTTGCTGCTAGAAAAGGTCAGCGCGTTCAGCAGCACCTCAAAGGCGCCGATTACTGGGTATGTGAGGAGATTCAAGTGCCGCCGCAATTGGCAGACTTGCTTTCCAGTATGTATGGTCTGCCTAATACAATGAATGTCCCGCTCAGACTGACCGTCACGACGGCCGAGCAGGGCACGAAAACGCAACTCGATACTTATCGCTCGCAAAGTTGCCCAATTCCGATATCTTATTATTCGATGCCTAGCGGTTATCGTCCCGTCAAGAGCAGCGTAGAGGTGATGGCTGACGAAGATACCAAGCAAATTATCGACGATATGGCTAAGGACCTCAGCAGCGAGGGTGGCGGCAATAACAATAAGCCGATAACCAACGAAGACTTAGATCGCTTCCTAAACAAGTTCAAGAAGCGCT
>DTSE01000070.1 GCA_012965515.1 Candidatus Melainabacteria bacterium
ACTTCTTCCGAGGTTTTTGGTTTGACCGAATTGAGTGCAAGAATCTCATCTTCCTTCAGGACACCCGCGTCTCGCGCCATCGGATTTTCGTCTGAAAGTTCTTCGACAACAACTTTTGTCTCAGGGACGCCCAGCAGCATAAAGGAAGCATTGAAAATGATCAGTGCAAGAAAAAAGCTTGTCGCAATTCCTGAAACCACCACCAAAAGTTTTTTGGCTAGTGGAAACTGCCGAAACGGTTTCGCTAAAGAATCGGCGGTCTGACCATCATCACCAGGTGGATCGAGTTCTGGAATCGACGCATAAACCCCTATGGGAACCAGATGCATTCTGAACTCAGTACCGCCTGCTTTTAGAAAAGTCAGATGAGGCGTGACCGGTAGACCAATTCCGAAGATCGGAACTTGGAATCCCAAGAGTTTCGCCGTAGTGAAGTGTCCCAACTCATGCAGAATTGTGAGTACATACAATGTCAACAAAATCAAAATAATGCTTGCGACCATGGTCTTCCCCTAGAGAGACTGGTCCTAGTCTACTTGCTTGGAGGAGTTCAGCAAAGTCCTGACTGCAAGTGTCAGCAGATCATTCTGTGACTCATACGGCGGCGTAGAACAAGGCCGGGTTTGTTGCCAGTGTGCTTGCCGTTTTGCAAAACAGGTACGCCGTTTACAAGAACATGCACGATCCCTTCCGATAGCTGATGCGCATTTTCGAATGTCGCATTCTCGTGAACTTTTTGTAGGTCGAACATGACAATATCGGCCGCATAACCTTGATCTATTTTGCCTCTGAAAAGCAAACCAAGATTGGCAGCTGGTAAGGCAGTAAGCCGTCTTATAGCCTCTGGCAATGAGAGAACCCTCTCGTTGCGAACATACTTTTCCAGCAAGCGAGTAAAGTTTCCATAGGCGCGAGGATGCGTTTGCGACTTCAAGTATTCACCTGACGGAGACATCGAAGAGCCGTCGGAACCGAAAGTAATCCAGGGCAGTTTCAGTTGTTTAACCAGATTCTCTTCGCTCATCCAGGAGTAAACGGTATCGACACGACTGCCGTCTTCTATAACAAGGTCCATCGCGACATCGGCTGGATCTTTTCCGCGAGCGTCAGCAATTTCCTTTAGGGTTTTGCCAATTAGCGGTTTCAGAGCGTCCGATTTGAACCCGACCAGCAGAATTCCTTCCGGTCCGGCGTGCATGTAACCGTTTTCCCAATTAGAAGCTTCGCTCAGCATCTCCTGTTTCACACGAGCACGCGTTTCCGGCTCCTGCAAACGCTTTATCCACTGATTCAAACCACCCTCTTGAACCCAGGTGGGCATTGCTGCATCTAGTCCGGTCTGGGCTCTGGTATACAGGTACATGTCCGCGGATACGCGATGACCAGCAGCCCGTGCTCTTTCCAGCTCCACAATCACTTCGTCCATCTTCGACCAGTTCCGTTGTCCGGCTGCTTTTAAGTGATAGATTTCGGAAGGTATGCGCGCGCGTTGGCAAATCGAAATCAATTCACGAACACCTTCGAGTAAGTTGTCTCCTTCACTGCGAATATGAGAAGCATAAATGCCGCCTCTTTTTGAGGCTTCCTCAGCGAGAGCGACTAACTCATCTGTATCAGCAAAACATGCTGGTGCATAAATCAAAGCGGAAGAAAGTCCAACGGCACCTTCGGACATGGCGAGAGATACCAGATTTCGCATCATGGAGAGCTCACGTTCATCGGGCTTTCTATCCTCTTGCCCGAGGACATATTCGCGCACGGTCGTAGCGCCGACGAAAGATGCGACGTTAGTCGAAACACCCTTCAATTGCAAGCGATTTAGAAACTCGCCCAGGCTGCGCCAATTGATTGTAAACTTGATATCGGTTTGCTCATCAGCCATTTCTTTGGCCATTTGGTCGTTGATCGGCCCCATCGACACGCCCTCACCGATCACCTCAAGCGTGACACCTTGATAGATGTTGCCTTCGGACAAACCGTCATGCAGCAATGCTCTTGTTGCATGGCTGAGCATGTTTATAAATCCGGGAGCGACAGACAGCCCGCGCGCATCAATTTTTAGCGTGGCGTCTGCATATTTGAGGTTGCCAACGTCGACAATGATGCCGCTGCGCAAGCCAATATCAGCGACATACGGCTCGCCGCCCGAGCCGTCATAGATTGTTCCGCCCATAATCAGGGTGTCAAATTGCATGGGATTCCGGCCCGAGCACTGTCGATCTCCTTGGCGGTAGCACCGGCGGTGCGAGTGCTATGTCTAGTCTTTTCTGACTTTCGACCAGAGCTTGAGCATCCATGAGGATTTCTGTTTTGCGCTAGCTTCATCGGATACTTCATCCGGCGTATCCCACGCTACTTGCTTCAACGCTTCGTGAAACTCCAGACCAGTGCGAGCGCACATTTGCAAAACACGAGCTACTTGCTCGGGCTTGAGAATCTCGTCTTTGACCAGGTCCTGACTTTGGATAGCCGCATCGATTAGGCGTTGATCCACCATTTGAGTGGATAGAAGAACTTCACCGAGGCTCACACTGAGCTGCTGGGAGAGGTTCTTCGCTTTGATCATATCGTTGTCGGTGAGAATTCCGGACAACTGAAGGAATTCGATAACGGTGTTGGTTTTGTCAATTTGCTCTTTGCGCGCCAGTTTCTCTTCTAAAACTGCACGTACGGTTACACCTTGAGTATGCGCGGTGCGCAAGATCTCAGCTGCTTGTGTGGGATTCAAATGCCCCTGCGCAACTAGATCTTGAAGTTTCAGACTTTCTTCGAGAGTGGTATTGGAGATCATGCCAGATTGGACGAGCACGTCGCCAATCTGTCTGTGGCTCTCCAAACCTACTTCTACTGCAGTGATTTTGTCTCCCTCGGTGACAATGCCGGCAGACGTAAGCAAATCGCCGACGCGCACAGACTCTTTGCCGGGCTTATAAGCCCCGACTTGCTGCAGTGACTCTTCTATAGTCTGCTGCTTTCTTGAAGAGGAACGCAAGCCTTCTACCGCTTGCTCGCGGCTGATTTTTCCGTCACGCAACAAGACTTGTGCGGTCAATGCGGAAGCTAAAAGTGCTGGTGACACAGCGCGGTTGAGGACAAGACAACGGCCGACCGGCAAATTGTTCTCATGGCTTTGTCTAACTGCTTCTTCCATACGCTCCGGGGTCACAACGCCGGCGGCTTGGAGCAATTCACCCAGTTCATTGGAAGACAAAGACTCACGCTGGGGCGGCTGCCAGCCCAGGCGGCGGAATGCCTCTTCAAGCGGAATTTTGCTCTTGCAAGACAGATTCAATGCTTTGATGCCGAAATCGTTGGCGATCACGCCCTCGCGCAAAAGAGATTGCACTTCAATAGCTACTTGCAAATCGCTTTCAGATATTTCGCCAATGCTCATCAAGACACGACCCAAAGGAGTCGTCGATTTCTTCGCTATTTGCAGCGCTTCCATCAAAACTTCGGGGCGGATCACATTGGCTGCCACAAGCAACTCACCAATTCGCTTGGGACCTGCTCGTCTCTCTTTGACAATTTCCATTCTTGACGACTACCTGAAATGCGATTCTTAAATCGACAAAGCACTTGCGCCTTCCAGCCGGAAGACAAAAATTGTGGGGTCAATATTTAGTCTAGCAGGCGAAACGCCCTACCAGTCTTGAAAAACCATAACCCACATAAAGAATGCCCAATTCTGGCACTCTTAAAACTATCTATTAACTCACTCAAAACGAGACAAACTCTGGGTTTCATCCAAATAGGCCCAAATGTCTATCTAAATGACATAGAGCAAGCATCGCCTGGAGAGGTGATGCTTGCTCATAGAGCCAAACAGTTTTCGGTGGTTTCTTTAGGAGCGATGCAGAGCATCGTCCTGTCAGGGTTTAGTAGTTATCGTCGTAAGGAACAACGAAGCCCTTGCCCTGGAAGATCATGCTATGGCTGCCTGAGTGAGGGCTCGGATAGCCAACAAAACCGTGATGCATGCCATAGAACAAACCATGTCTTGCACCATAAAGTCCGCCGGCCAGGAGTCCTACAGGACCGCCGACCAAGCCGCCGGCTACCAATTCATAGGTGCCGTCTTCTTTGCCGAGGTTGCGGGAAACCATCTTTGTGCCGCCAATCGCGCCCTTGATTGCATCTTGGAATGCAGCAGTCGGAACATCCCAGATGGTTGTTACGGCCATGCTGACCAATCTGCAAGGGAAGTAAGCGATTTCGTAATACACACGCGCCGATTCAGGGCGCTCCGGATAGGCAAAGCTCGGAGCTGCTACCGAAGTAAGCAGACCAGCCGCCAAGAGTAACGAGGAAAGGACCTTCTTACGCATTATTTTCACCATCTTTCCTATTTAAGTGGTTCAAAGGGGGGCTTATTTCTCTTCCATGGTCAGATAGGACCATCTGCTGTAGGGCTTTTCCCAGCCCTTCTTCCAGCCATGACCAAATCCATGGAATCCGCCGACAGCTCCGCCGACAATAGCTCCGCCTGTTCCGAATACCGGAGCGGCAGCTGCCAATTGTCCAGCGCCTTTTTCATCGCCGAATTTGCCTGCCCAGTGCTTTGTACCTTTGAGGGAGCCATGATAGCCGCCATCAATAGGACCACTGATGAGACCAGTAACCAATGCGCCTTCCAAAGCACCTGCTGTTCTGAAAGGAGCTTGCAAAACCCACATAACCGGTTTTGCTTCGTAGTCAAGCGCGAGAGCAGGAGCTACTGCACTCACGGCGACCAACGCCGAAAAAACGATACGACCGATTGATTTCATTGTTTTTACCACCATATTCCAGACTGCCCGTCAAACTGTTTGGCTCAATGCCAGGCAGTGCTAGTAACTACTTCTCTTCGGTAACCAAATACGATTCAGTACTGAAAGGCTTTTCCCAGCCCTTCGAGAAGGCATGCTTAGCACCATGCAAAGCGCCGTAAGGGATGCCCCATACGAAACCTACTGGGAAACCAAGCAGTGCGCCTGCGATATTT
>DTSE01000071.1:0-8812 GCA_012965515.1 Candidatus Melainabacteria bacterium
CGGCTGACCATGTTTGGCTAAAAATTCCGCCATCCATTTAAGCTCTCTTACAGATGTGTCACTGCCTTCTCCTTGTGTGAAATTGTTTTTGCTCATAACTGCCTACCCTTTTTGCATGTTCCTTGCCTATTACCAGAAGCCCTCGCGGTTGCTCTGGCTACGAGTGTGACGGAATGATACCGCGTTAGTTCCTCTGTAAAAATTCAGAAAAAGTGGGAACCCGGGAATGGCTTCACGGGCTCCTAATCACGCTGTTGCTTAAAAGAAAGAGTTATCTTGACTTGAAGATGGAAAGCAGAAGTGATTCAAACCCTTCTTTGTCCACGTTGGTGGCGACCTGTACTTTTCGCCCACCGAACAGAGAGGTTGAGGTCTTGCCCATGCTCTTACCCGACGTGGCTACATCAACGCGCATTTCCTTAAATGTATAAAGCTCCGGCCTGATTGTTGCTGCGGCCGTGATCGTGTCCCAGAAATAATATTCGAAGCCTTTGACCAGTGACCATAGTCTCAGTGCCAACTTACAACCGCGGGAACGGTCTGAAGACTCATCCAGCAAAGCCAAGAATTCTTTGGTGACAGGTAATTGGTTGGTTACATCAAGAGGAATCAGCTTGATAGGGATTTTTGTATCTAACGTTGCTTTGAACGCTTCTGGATCAGCGTATATGTTCCATTCAGCGCTTCCGTCATGTCCGTCTTCCTGGACATTTCCAGGCACGTTGAAAGCACCGCCCATAATTACGATCTCTTCGACTTTGCCTTTTAGATCAGGGTTGTCGCGCAGTAGTGGAGCAACGTTAGTCAAAGGTCCAGTCGTCACAAGGGTCATCGGTGTTTTTGAGTTGTTGAGGCAGTCATAAAAAACCGACTCGATTTTGCGACCTTGCTTTGCTTGATATGAACGTCTCATTTCAATTTCACTGAAAAGAGGAAGCTCATTTATGATGAAACTTTCTTTGCGCCAATTGTCCGGAAATGGGTTGGGAACTGCATCTTCCGTAACTGCGATTTCGGCCCCTTCCAGTTGGAGATAGGTGGCGATTTTAACCATTGCGCTGTAGGCCTGGTCTGCGAAGCAGTCACCATTGGTAATACCAATTGCTTGCAGGTCGATTTCGGGCGCCATCCAAAGCAGTACGGCGCTCAAAATGTCGTCGACGTGTCCGTCGTGGTCATGCAGTACGGGCTTTGGCATCAGCTGGACAAATTCCCCAGTTCTACTTTGCAGGCTTTGGCCTGAAGTCCAGTTTACTTGTCCTGACATGCACTTTCATGAATCCTGGGAGATTCCTGAAGGGTTCTAAATGAACAGGCGGGATAGGTGGCGCCCGCGCCTAAGCAAGCTCTTTATAAAATGCCCAGTTGCATCTTGGCGTCTTCACTGGCCATGGTTCTGGGGTCCCATCTTGGCGTCCAGACCAGGTCGACTTTTACATTTTCCACCCAGGGCAGTTTTTTCACCGCCATATGCGCTTGCGATTGAATAACCGCGCCAAGGGGACATGCCGGACTTGTGAGGGTGAGTTTAACAGTGACGTTGCCACCATCAACTTGAATTCCATATATAAGTCCGAGGTCGACAATGTTAACCCCCAATTCCGGGTCAACCACCGTCCTCAAATTCTCTTGCACAACATCTTCTTGCAACGAGGACATTTTCTATCTCCTACAGGGGGTGGTAATCGGGACCTATCAAGAGTCGATGTTCAAAAACTAAATCGATAACGATTTGGTTTTTGCCTAGGTGGTTGGGGATTTCAGGGTGTTGCCAAGTCCTTCCAGCATAGTGTTCCAGGGCAATAGCGCGCACTTAATGCGAACCGGATATTTTTTCACGCCACGCAAGGCTTCCAGGTCTTCCAGTTCGTCTGGTAATTCGACCTCTTCATTCTTATCCAGCATCATTCGCTTGAATAAGTCGACGATCTCATTGGCTTCTTCGATGCTTTTGCCAAGAAGTAATTCCGACATCATTGAACCTGACGCCGTGTTTATTGAGCAACCTTTGGCTGTCAATTTGACGTCTTCAATTTTGTTGTCTTTTACGTTCAGATAAAGCGTCAGTTCATCGCCGCAAAGCGGGTTTACGCCTTCTACCTGAGCGGTTGGATGCTCAATTGCCCCGTGGTTGCGGGGGTGGTGATAGTGATCGAGAATGGTTTCCCGATAGAGATCATCTGACAGCGACATGACCCAAAACCTTATCTGCTTCCTTCAACGCTTCAAACAAGAGGTCCACTTCTTCTTTCGTGTTGTAGATATAGAAACTGGCTCTGGCTGTTCCCATAACGTTCAAATCGCGCATCAGAGGCTGGCAGCAGTGATGTCCTGCTCTGACAGCAATTGCTGCGTCGGCGCAAATCTGTCCGATATCGTGTGCATGAATTGCATCGACATTGAAGGCGATCACGCCACCACGCAGAGTGGCATCTTTTGGTCCAAAAATTGTGATGTCACCAAGTTCGCTCAGCTTTTCGAGAGCATACTTGGTGATTTCAATCTCGTGCTCGCGGACGTTTTCCATGCCCAGAGCGCTCAGGTATTCAATCGCCTTGCCTGATGCGATTACGTCAGCAATATTGCGAGTCCCTGCCTCGAATTTCCAAGGCAATTCGGCCCAGCTGGCTTTCTCTCTCGAGACCGTCGTAATCATGTGTCCGCCGGATTGAAATGGCGGCATCGCATTTAGCAACTCGGTTTTTCCATACAAAATGCCGACACCTGTGGGTCCGAGCATTTTGTGCATTGAAAACGCCAGAAAATCTACATCAAGGTCGCGCACTGATGTTTTCACATGCGGTACGCCTTGGGCACCGTCTACTAGAATGACTGCCCCACGCGCGTGTGCCAGCTGAGCCAGCTCTTTAACCGGATTTATCGTGCCAAATACATTGGACATCTGCGTGACTGCGACGATTTTGGTTTTATCGGTAATCAGTTTTTTGGCTTCCGCCATGTCCAATTGTCCATCTTCTGTGATGGGAATGAAAACAAGCTTGGCGCTGCGTTCGGTAGCCAGCCTTTGCCACGGAATCAGATTGGAGTGATGTTCCATCGCCGTCAGTACAATTTCGTCGCCGGGCAGAATATTGGCATTGCCCCACGAGTTGGCGACCAGATTAATCGCCTCTGTCGTCCCGCTAGTGAAGATAATCTCGTGTGTGTGCTCGGCGTCGATAAAAGCACGGACGGTTTCGCGCACTGATTCATAAGCATCGGTGGCTTCTTCGGCAAGCGTGTGGATGCCTCTGTGAATATTGGCATTGTAGCCTTCGTAATACTCCGTCAGCGCATCGATTACGACTTTGGGCTTTTGAGAAGTTGCGGCGTTGTCCAGGTAGACTAGCTGTTTGCCTTCCACCTGGCGCTTCAAGATTGGAAAGTCTTTGCGGATTTGTTCTACGTTCAATTTAGTCATGATCGGCTACCTCGCACCACTGGCAGTGGCTTGCGCCGCCACCCAAATTTCATCCCCACGCAGCTCGACTTTGTAAGTCGGTACAGGCAAGATCGCCGGCAAACACAAAGCTTTGCCGGTGACAACGTCAAAGCGCGCACCGTGGCGAGGACATTCTATTTGATTGTCGATTAGTTCACCTTCGCCCAGCGGACCACCGTCGTGGGTACACAAATCCGCTATGGCGTAATACTCTCCGTCAACATTGCAGATGGCTAATTCGGTCTCGAAAGCGGTGAAGACTCGAGCGGAGCCTTGCGGAATGTCCGCTTTGTTTGCCACTTTTACAAATTCGACGGTCATTTGAGACTTGCTCCTAAAAACTAGCTGTGAATCTTGTCTGCTACCAGGCTGTTTATCCAATCGCCTGCTCCATCAACTGGACAAGATTGAACAACTTGACGGAAGAAGCCGGTAACAATCAGCTCTTCAGCTTCCAGCGAACTGAGCCCTCGGCTCATCAGATAAAAGATCTGCTCTTTGTCCGCCGGACCGACCGTTGCTCCGTGCGCGCATTTTACGTCGTCAGCTAGAATTTCCAGCTTGGGAATGGAATCAGCATGCGCATTCGAGCCGAGCAACAAATTCTTATTGCTTTGATAAGAGTCTGTGCGCTGACCTTCTTTGCTCACTCTTATGGTACCCAAATAAGCAGATGAAGAGCTGTCCTTGAGCGCGACTCTGAAGTTGATTGTGGAACTTGTATCCGGCGCGATGTGATCTTGGATCGTATTGAAAGAATAACGCTCGTTTCCTGCTCCCAGGACAACTCCGCGAATATCGCTCTTGGCGCCTGGCTCTTTCAAATTCGTTTGAATATCGGACTTGATCTGCCAGCCTCCCAGCGCGATTGTCGAAGCATGCAGAGAGCCATCTTTTTTCACTTCGTTGTAAACGCGAGAGACAGCAAAAGTGTTTGCCGAAAAGTCTGAAACATCCAGGTAGGAAAGGCTGGCATTGGCGCCGACATAGGTTTCGATGGAAGAATTCACCAAAGAGAGTGCTTGTGATTCTCCTGTGGTTTTGTGTTTGTCTGCCGTGCACAAGTTGACGAACTCTGCCTTGGCGCCTTGCTCGACGATGATAATGACACGCGGGAAGATTGCTATTGAAGTTTCTTCTCCACTGGACAAGACATTCAATACGGGACTTTCGAGTACCACGTTCTTCGGTACATAAAGGAAAGCTCCGCTATTGAATAGCGACTGATTCATCAAGTAAAACTTGTCGTTTTGCGCGAAATCCGGGCAAGGCAAGTTCTCCGGAGCCAGGTATTTGCTCAACAGATCGGCGTGCTGAGCCAGCGCCGTCTTTAACGAACAGAAGATTACTCCTTTGGAAAGCAATTCGCTGTCGGCGTTTCCGATTTCGACGCTTTGCGGAGTCGTGTAAATGTATGGAAGATTTTTGCCCAGATTTGCTAGAGCTGCCGTAATAACTGCGGGCTCTTTTGCCGCTTTTTTCTCTTTGCTGTCGTTGACGACTACATTCAAAGTGCTCAAATCTAGTGCGTCGACTTCGGTTCGCCGCCAATTCTCATCACGATTGCACGGTGTCGGGATCTTCAAATAGGACTCAAAAGCCTTCAATCGACTATCTTTCAGCCAGGCCGGCTCCGATGTCTGTTTGGTTATTTCGTCTACCCGCTCTTTTGCTATCGTTTTCACCGTCTCACCCAATGGTCTCTCTAAATCCAGTTGTCACGCGTCACCGCGTCGGTCCCGGCCATGTTTATGCATGGCTGGCCTCAGTCTTGATTCTCCATAGCTATCCTACGGAACCTTCCATCTCAAGCTGGATGAGCCTGTTCAGCTCAACCGCATATTCCAGTGGAAGCTCCTTGGTGAAGGGCTCGAAGAAACCGTTGACGATCATTGCCTTGGCTTCCGCTTCAGTCAGACCGCGGCTCATCAGGTAGAAGAGCTGCTCTTCGCCTACTTTGGAAACGGTTGCTTCGTGCTCGATGGTTACTTCTTTCTCGTCCACTTCCATGGTCGGATAAGTGTCGGAGCGCGAAGCTTCATCGAGAAGGAGCGCATCGCAACGTACTGAGGACTTGGAGTTTTTCGCTTCCGGGTACACCTTGATCAATCCGCGATAGGAGGCGCGGCCGCCGTCTTTCGAGATTGATTTCGAAACGATGGTGGATGAGGTGTTCGGTGCGGCATGGATGATCTTGGCACCGGCATCTTGGTGCTGATCGTTGCCGGAAAGAGCAACAGAAAGCACTTCGCCGTGCGCGCGCTGTCCGACCAAATATATAGCCGGATACTTCATTGTCAGTTTGGAACCGAGGTTGCCGTCGATCCATTCGACCTTCGCATCTTCGTGTGCGACTGCGCGTTTGGTGACAAGGTTGTATACGTTTTTCGACCAGTTTTGAATGGTCGTATAGCGAATATGAGCACCCTTCTTGGCGATCAATTCAACAACCGCTGAGTGCAATGAGTCCGTCGAATAGACAGGAGCCGTGCAGCCTTCAATATAGTGCACGTAACTGCCGGGCTCGGCGATGATGAGAGTCCGTTCGAATTGACCCATATTTTCTGCGTTAATGCGGAAATATGCTTGCAGCGGAATTTCCACTTTGACGCCGGCAGGCACCCAAATGAAGCTGCCGCCCGACCAAACCGCCGAATTCAATGCGGAGAATTTGTTGTCTGCAGAAGGAATGACCGTGGCGAAGTGCTCGCGCACGATGTCTTCGTGCTCGCGCAATCCGGAGTCCATGTCCAGGAAGATTACGCCTTGCTTTTCTAGGTCTTCGCGAATGGAGTGATAGACGACTTCCGATTCGTATTGAGCGGTCACGCCGGCGAGGAATTTACGCTCGGCTTCCGGAATACCCAGACGGTCGAAGGTCTGCTTGATGCCTTCCGGAACTTCGTCCCAATTCTTTTCGCCTTTTTCAGACGGCTTGATGTAATAGAAGATGTTGTCGAAGTCGATGTCATTGAGCAGTTTGCAGTTGCCCCAGGTCGGCATCGGCTTCTTGCGGAAAATGTCCAGCGCGCGCAGGCGGAACTTGAGCATCCACTCCGGCTCGTTTTTCATCGCCGAAATGCTGCGGACAATCTCTTCGGTCAGTCCACGTCCGGATTTGAAGACATAGTCTTCTTTGTCCTTGAAACCATATTTGTAATCAGAAGCAATCGAGCGGATATCGCCAAATTGATCTGTAGTTTCGTGTGGTTGTCTAAGTTCGGCTGCCATGGTTGCCTCCTTCAGGCTAAGCTACGCCCGAGGGTGTAAGTTCTTGAGTTACCCAGTCATAACCGCGCTCTTCGAGCTCTTCGGAGAGCTCGCTTCCGCCGGTTTTGACAATTTGTCCGCTTTGGAAAACGTGGACGAAATCCGGTTTTACATAATTGAGAATACGCTGATAGTGGGTGATGAGAAGCACTGCGGTTTCTTCAGTCGCCAGCGTGTTGATGCCTGTGGAGACAACTTTGAGCGCGTCGATGTCGAGACCGGAGTCGGTTTCATCAAGCACAGCCAGAGCCGGCTTGAGAAGAGTCATTTGCAAAATCTCCAAGCGCTTCTTCTCGCCACCTGAGAAGCCATCATTGATGTAGCGTGAGAGAAATTCATCTTTCACTTCCAGAAGTGCCATTTGAGCTTTGAGCTCTTGGCGGAATTCTTTGACAGGAATCTCTTTGCCGCGTACAGCCTTCACTGAGGCGCGCAAGAAGTTCGAAACCGAAACGCCGGGAATGGCGACGGGATATTGAAACGCCAGTGACAAGCCTTTCTTGGCTCTTTCGTCTGGCGGCAATTCGCCGATTTCCTCGCCTTTGAAGATTATGGAGCCGCGATTAATGTGATAGCGCGGATGACCCATGAGCGTGTAAGACAAAGTCGACTTACCGGAACCGTTGCGGCCCATGATGGCGTGCACTTCACCTGGGTTGATGGTGAGATTGACGCCCTTGAGGATGTCTTTCCCTTCGACTGAGACCCAGAGGTCTTCAATTTTCAAAAGTGGTTCGCGTGCTGCCATTTGATTTACTCGGTCCTTGTTGATGCTCGTTTATTCTTTGTCGGTTCTTTGTGATTTCGTCTTTCTTGAACCGCAAGCCTTGCAGGCCTTTTTAATGGGATATATATCCTATCCTTTTTAGGTAAGGAGCTCCTTGAGAAGGCACCTTAAACATATCAAAGTTTCGGCTGGTTGGCTTTTATAGATATAATAGTATCAAAAATCTACCAAACCCTTACCGTCCTTAAGGATAGTTTTTGTAAGCTCGAATGGCGGTTTGGGAGCTACCTACCTCTTAAGCTCGTCGTATATTTGGGGTAGCCGATCGCCGAAAATCTCAAAAAGGCATTGTTGCGACACAGTTACACTAGTTACGCTTAAACTTCGAATCAGATGATTACCCAGCCATTATCAGGAACTCCCGAGACGACCCAACAAGCAGTGCTTCTTTATCTGAAGCGGCACGGAGAGATGACTATTGGCGAGCTTTGTGAAGTTCTGAACATTACTTCAATGGCAGTCAGGCGCCATATTTCCGGGCTCATGCAAGACGGGCTCGTCCTATCGCGCATGGTCAAGCAGTCGCGCGGACGCCCGACTTATAAGTACAGCCTCTCCGAAAAAGCCGAATCCCTTTTCCCATCCGGTATGCAGACACTGGCCGTCGAACTTCTCGATATGGTTTTCGAAGAAACGGGACATAAGGGTGTAATGAAACTTCTCGAAAGGCGCAATGAAAAACGCGCGGCTCGCCTTCTCTCTCGCGTGGAGGGCAAATCGCTCGAAGAAAGAGTGGTCGAGGTGGCGAAGATTTTTTCTGAAGACGGCTATATGACGGAGTGGGAGAAGCTTCCGGACGGTAATTTTTTCATTTTTCAGCGCCACTGTGCGTTGCACGACCTGGCCCATAAGTACCGCCAGCTTTGCGCCCTGGAGCCTCAGCTGATGGAGACTTTGCTGGGTGTGAAAGTGACGAGAGAAAAATACATGCTGCAAAACGATCCGGTGTGCGGATATCTGGTCAAACAGGCGGGTTAGGGTTTGTCCTGAGCGTATTTACACGCTAGGCAGCCCCAGGCTACAGATCTAATATCTGTTCACTTCACGTGAGCTTTTTCAATAACGCGCCTGGCGTTGTTTTGGTTGAAATGCGCAGCAAAGATTCCCCCGATTTAGTACCTAGCGACGATTCGCAATCGTCAGACCTGCCTTTAGGTGGCGATCTCACTCATCTTTTGCCGAGTGTGGAGGAAACCCGCCAATTCGCTCGCGCTCAAAAGGAAGGCGAGGCTGGCGTTTCACCGGCATCGCAGAGTGGCGAGGCGCTGGCACAAGCCGGAGCTGAAGGCGGAAAAATCGCCTGTCAGGCAGCG
>DTSE01000071.1:8822-11804 GCA_012965515.1 Candidatus Melainabacteria bacterium
CGGCTACATCAGCCCCTACTTCGTGACCAACCCCGAACGCATGGAGACGGAGATCGAAGACCCATATATTCTGGTAACCGACAAGAAAATCTCCTCCGCCCAGGACCTGGTTCCCATCCTGGAAAAGACGCTCCAGGTGGGAGCTGTCCTGTATCCCAGGAGTACAACACTCTTATCGAAAAAGGCTGGAGAAACATTTATGACCCCACGCCTTTGGGTGATTTGGCTTCTTTGAAGAACAAGTACAACTGCCAGATCAAGTCGCCGGCGGATGCATTCCGTTTCGTCAATCAGGAACTCGGTAAAACTGAAGATCATTATTCTCGAGTTCTGGATCCTGCTCAGGTCAGACAGCTCGATCGATTGATCAAAGGGAAAAGCAAAGGGATCGGCATTGAGATGATTGCAGTCGATCCTGAGAAAGCGAAAGAGACAGGTTCACTCAAAGTCATTGAAGTCATTCCGGGCAGTTCGGCAGCCAAAAAAGGCGTGCAGAAAGGCGATTACATTACTTCTGTCGACGGCGTCGACCTCAATACTAAGACGCCGAAAGAAGCATTCGCTCTCATTCAGTCGGAAAAAACTCACAACATCACGGTTTTAAGAGACGGCAAGAAATTGGCGCTCACGCTTGAGCAGACGGCCGTTGATATGCCGGCTGTGGTCGATCGCATGGTTCCGGGAAAGAATATTGCTTATTTGAGAATTCGCGATTTTATGCAAGACGACCAGTCTTACGAATTGCAGAACGCGATCAAGCGTTATCCTACTGTGGACGGGTTTATTTTTGATGTCCGCGGCAATTTTGGCGGCTCCCTGGCTCAGTCGCTGCAGTCCGCGTCGATGGTAGTTGGAGAGGGCACTCTGCTGACTACGAAAATGCGACATGAAGATGACAGTCCGACCGGCCCGGCTCAGTACGACAACACCGATTACTCGCTCGACGAATATGAGCTGGTGACGCGGATTGTAATGCCAGATGGCAAAGTGCAAGAAACTCGCGAACTGAGACTGCCAGACCTGGTAAATAAACCGAGCGTTGTCTTGGTGAATGGAGACACTGCATCGGCTGCTGAGATTTTTGCCGCCGCACTTCAACAAAATGACGAAGCTACACTCATAGGAACACAGACTTTCGGCAAGGGCATTGGGCAAACGGTGTTCTACAATCAGCCCGCCGGAAGCCGCCTGCAGGTCACTAATTTCCGATTCTTTACGCCGAATGGTGACTGGATTGGCGATGCAGGAAAAACGCGCAAAGGTATCCATCCGGATAAAGAAGTCGTCAATGGTGAATTCGCCGAGCCGGAGACCGCTACTGATCTTCAATACCAAGCTGCGATTGCCGAGATTAACAGAAGGCTCGGCCGTTAACCGGAAGACTTATTTGCAGAGTTTTTAGATGCCTTTGAACTCGAAGTTGCGCGTTTGCTTCTTCGGATTGATGGTGGAAAGTTTGACAAAATTCGCAGCGCCACGAGCGGCAATCGGCAGTCCGCCGGTGATAATGATATTGTCCTTGGGTGAGACCAAGCCGCGCTTCAGTAGCGTTTCTTCAACAAGAGCAAGGGTCGATTCGGAGTCGCTCACTTCGGTGAGCATTAGAGGCGTGGTGCCCCAAAGTATCGACAGTTGTCTGTATACGTACTCGTGTTGTGTAAGGGCAATGATGGAAACCGGCGGACGGAATTGCGAGACCAGCTTGGCTGTGGAGCCGGTTTTCGTGAAGGTTGCCACTACTCTTGCATCCATGTCCAAAGCCATAGCGACAGCTGCGTGTGCCACCGCCTGTGATGCGCTATGCAGAGGGTGTTCGACAATTCGAGAACTCATTGTCGCTTCGGCCTGGTAGGCGATTCTGTCCATCATGCGCACTGCTTCCAGAGGGTAGCTGCCCATGGCGGTTTCTTCTGAAAGCATTACTGCGTCGGTGCCGTCGAATATGGCATTGGCGACGTCGGATGCTTCCGCTCGTGTCGGTCTGGGATTGTTGGCCATCGAGTCCAACATCTGGGTTGCCGTGATAACCGGCTTGGCCTTTTGATTGGCGCGCTTGATGATCATTTTTTGAATGGGTGGAACTTTTTCAGGCGGCAATTCCACACCTAAATCTCCACGCGCCACCATGACACCATCTGCGGCATCAAGAATAGCTTCCAACTGATCGATCGCTTCGGGTTTTTCCAGTTTGGCGATGATCATCGGAGGTGGCCAGTGATCGCCTATGGCTTCTCTTAAATCAGTAATGTCCTTGGCGTCGCGAACGAAAGACAAAGCAACAAAATCAACTTCGTTCTTCAAACCGACGACGAGATCGGTCCTATCTTTTTCAGTTAATGCCGGAATGGAAAGACGCACTCCTGGAATGTTTATGCCCTGGTGATCCTTCAAGTGTGCTGCTGTTAAAACCTCGCATTCAGCATCGGTTTCATTGGATTTTTTGACGCGCAGCTCGATAATTCCGTCATCCAGAAGAATCGTGTCTCCGGCTTTTACTTCTTTCGACAGCCGCGGGTAATTCGCCGTAACGATTTCGCTCGAGCCTTCTACTTTGCGGCTTGTCAGCGTGAATTTCTGTCCAACCTTCAGTTGAACTCCCTTGCCCCCGGCGATTCTCCCGGTTCTAATCTTCGGACCGGAAAGGTCTAGAAGAATGCCGACCGAGGTGTCGAGTTGTTTTGATATTGAACGCAGATCCGTAATCACGCCTTCGATGTCTTCATGCGATGCGTGGGAGCAATTGATGCGCGCCACATCCATGCCTGAGCGGATCAATTCTTCCAGCATTTCTTTGGAGCGGCATGCCGGACCGATTGTCGCGATAATTTTTGTTCGAGTCATCGAATTTGTTTCTCTCTTTTCCTGGCAACAGGCAATCGTTTCTATTAGTTAAACGCTCTTGTTATGCAGGTGTCGAGACTTGCTGCGACAAGAACCAGCTTGGCGATACATCAGGGAACAGATTGTCGATCGACTCGATCT
>DTSE01000071.1:11833-13544 GCA_012965515.1 Candidatus Melainabacteria bacterium
GAGTCGATTGTTGTCGATATTGTTTTCCCTGAGCATCTTCGCAAGATCTTTGAAGCGCTCATAATGCCCATTGAAACGTTCAACCGCATATTGCTTGGCCTGTCCGGTAGTGACGAGGAAGGGCCAGTCGCTTGATTGAATGAGCAAATTCTCTCTGCAAAGTTGTTTGATGGCACGGCGTGCCAGATCGTTGTTCGTGTTTTCAAACATCTGGCACAAGGTTTCTGTCGTGTGCTCGCACTCGGAAATGATTGGCCACATCCACTCTGTTTCGTTGTTGAGCCAAACTTGCCAGTGTCCGCCGGACCCCCAAGAAGACTCGGGCAGTTCGATTGCCTTGCTTGGTGTTTGCGCCTCTAAATATTCCGATGCTGTGCGCATGGTGACTGCAGTGTACTGGCGAAGCTTCTTAATCACTTCTTTGATCCAGGTCACTCCTTCAAACCACCAGTGACCAAACAGTTCGGTGTCGAAGCTTGCCATAACCAAGCCCGGCTCGCCGGTTTTCTTTAGATGATCGGTGAGGCACTGTTGCAAGAAGCCGACATAATGATCGGAATTTTCATTCAGTCTCGTCATTGCCGCTTCTGGATTGTAGAGCTGCTTGGCACCTAGATCCGTGGTTTTCGATGTCAGCTTCCAGTAGTGCAATCCCGAGTTGTCGTCCTTCTTGTGAAACTCGCGATAATTGCCGTCTCCCGGATAACCTTGATCCGCAGACCAGACCAGGTAACCGGCTTCTTCGTGTCTGCCCATCACGGCGACAGGATATTCTTTCAGCCAGAAAGCCTCGAATGTATCGAGTCCTGTTTCCGGTCTGGGTGCAGCAGGAATGTATTCGATGGAACCGTATGGTCCGATTACTCTGCGCATCTCGGCGCTTTGTCCGCCTTTTATCACAAAGGACTCAGTGAAAAAGTATTGCAGACCCAGCTCGTGGAGCCATTTTTCCAGGGGTGGGCGTTTTCCTGATGCCGGCCTGTAAGCGCATTCAGGTAACCAGAAACCCTTGGGGTCGCGGCCAAAGTGGCGTTTGTAAGTTTCTACGCCAGTCTTGTACTGAGCAAAGATGGCTGAATCTGTCTCCAGCAAAGGGGAGAAGCAGTGAGTCGCAGCCGAGGTGGCGACTTCAATGCAGCCGGAGTCTTGGAAACGCTTGAAGGCGCCTATCAAGTCTCTTTGCCAGCGCTCATGCCAATCTTTCTGAATGTGTTGGAAAAGGTTGACGTAAAAACGTGCAAGAAGAAGTTTGTTGGGATTCGAATTCTCGCCGCGCACGCTGTAAAGTTTTTCGTCTTTTTGCGCTGCTTCGATTTTGTCGGCAATGAATTTGTCGAAACCGGCTTTGAAGTGTTCGTCTGAAAGCTGTTCTGCAAGAACAGGTGTGATTCCAATTGTGAGCTTGGCTTGAATACCTTCGTCTGCCAAGTCTCCTATGGCGTTGAGCAGCGGAATGTAACTCTCCGCGATGCACTCGTAAACACTTTCTTCACCGAAAGGCCACATCCCTGCTTTCCTGTAATACGGAAGGTGGCTGTGCAACATGAAGACAAATGAACCAACACTCACTCAAATATACCTCTTAGGGTTCTGTAGAACTGAGACTTTGCCATGGCGGCAGCCCGCCTCAGACATCCAACAGCAAACGAGTTGCAACACAGGGACAGGCTGGTTGTTGCAATATAGGAACAGGCCGAAATATATCAATAAG
>DTSE01000071.1:13613-16500 GCA_012965515.1 Candidatus Melainabacteria bacterium
AAAAGAAGAGGTATCCTTGTATTGAAGTGCTCAAGCGGATGCGCTGGTGTTTCCGGCCATTCACGATCGGGTAAAGACCGGTTCTCCGCGTGGTCGTGCGCAGTTGAAAGAGAGCTTTCAAAAGACAATAGGGAAATCTTGATGTCAGAAGAAGAAAATCCGAATCCGCCTACAGAAGAAGCGACTCCCAAGGCACCGCGTCGAGTTATGGCGCCTAAGCCCAAGCCGGTCGCCGGTACGGAGAAGAAGGAAGACAATAAGGTCGTCAAGCTCTTGGAGAAAAACCCGCTGGGCATGACTCTTCCGGAGATGGCCGGCGGCACTCGGCAACTCAAGAAAATCCGCATGCTCAGACCGCAGCTTGCAGAGGCGCTCAATACCGGTCTGGTAATGCCTATAAGCCAGCGTGCCGGGCACACTGTATACAAGCTGGTCAAGCATATGGGCCCGCGCTGACAAGCGTCAGTTAAAAGCAAGGTCTAGCCGGCGGCAAGTTTCTGCGCCATGAGAACGAGTTGTCTCTGTTCTTTCTCTTGCTCGGCGGCACCGGTGGCTGTACAGGCTATGAATAGAGTTTTCAATCTCCCGCTTTTCCCCGAAAGAATCTGCACATTGGCTGGCGGAACCGCGAAAGTCGATGCTATGAATTTCAAAAGAGCAGCATTGGCAGCGCCTTCTACCGGCTTGGCTGCAACCTTAACTTTGAGCCGATCGCCATGAACGCCTGAAAATTCGTCGTTTTTTGCGCCGGGAGAAACTTTGAGGTCGAGGGTTATACCCTTCTTAGCTTCCCGCTCAGCCGGTTTGAACATCTCTCGTTTCCTTTTCTTTTCTGAACGAGCAAAGCCTTTGCCTGTACCAGTTTGCGAAGAATTGAAATCAATTGTCGCCACCACGAATTATGCCTATCTTAAATCAAACTCTCGATTCAAACCCTTTCAGATAGACTGGCTTCATGACTGCGCTTGGTAGAATGAGCCAATTGCTGGAGGATTGAGTGTGTCGATAAAAATCGCGGATTTCGAACTGGGCAACGGCCAAGACCTCGTAGTCATCGCCGGTCCATGCGTGATCGAGAATTGGGAAACTATATACAACACGGCTTCCTTTCTGAAGGAATTGTCGCAAAAGCTAGGCTTTCGCCTCATTTTCAAAGCTTCGTTCGATAAAGCCAACCGCACTTCGATCCATTCATTTCGTGGACCCGGACTGGCAGAAGGACTGGCGATGCTGGCGGACGTCAAAGCGAAACTGGGCTTGCCTGTTTTGAGCGATATACACGAAACTTCGCAATGCAAGGAAGCCGGCAAAGTCTTAGACGTTCTTCAAATCCCCGCTTTTCTTTGCCGCCAGACGGATTTGCTCGTTGCTGCCGCTGAAACCGGCAAAGTAGTAAACGTCAAGAAAGGTCAATTCGTTGCTCCTTCAGATATGCAAAATGTCGTCACGAAGATTTTCGAGTGTGGCAACAAAAACGTCGCTCTCACAGAACGTGGTACCACATTTGGTTACAACAATCTGGTTGTGGACATGCGCTCAATTCCGATCATGCAATCGTTCGGCGTACCGGTTGTATTCGATGCAACTCACAGCGTTCAGCTTCCGGGCGGCGGTGGTACCGTTTCGAGCGGGCAACGCCAATATGTACCGACTCTTGCTCGCGCCGCTGTTGCAGCCGGCTGCGACGGTGTATTTATGGAGTGCCACCCCAATCCTGATGAAGCCAAAAGTGACGGACCAAATCAGGTGCCGCTGTCGCATGTCAGCGCACTGATTGAACAGTTGCTTGCGGTACATAAACTGGCCAAGAGTCTTGCCGATCTCGAATTGCCGCAGACCGGGAAGTGCACTCCTTTTGACTTTAAATCTGCAGAGGGTTTAAAGACCGCTGCGGCTCGCTAGACAATAATATTAGTTTGCCAAAGAAATCAGATACTCGAAAAACAGCCTGTGCAATTAGACCATTGCGGTCTCTCGCGACTGCAATGATTTTGGTGCTGGCAACTCTTGTGCCTTTGCTTCCATTTGCGGCTGCGCTGGCACAGGAAGAGGAACCTGCGGAACTGACGGTCTCTGAGATAGTCGATAAGAGCTTCACCGCATATGGTGGCAAGGAAGCGCTCGAGCAGATTGACTATCTTTCTGTGGTGAACGGAAAGCAGATTACGACTGCCGGAGGCATTCGCACGGAACTCGGCTATAGATGCGCAAGAAAAAACGGCAAGTGGCGCATTGATCTTGAGCGCTTGCCGGAGAAGGCGCCGGAGAATGCCTCTGATTCTGCAGCCGATGATGCAAAGAAAGCTGCTGGGACTTCTGCGGCTGCTGAAGGTTCTGATGACGGAGCGGTTAAAGCGCAGGACGGCAAGTCAGCCGAGGGAAAACCGGTTGATGCAAAGTCTTCTGAAGCGAAACCGGCTGCGGCAAAAGCTGCGCAGGCGTCTGAAGTTTTGGGTTTTGATGGTCAAAACGGCTGGCGCCTTCATGGAAAAGAGGCGTCAGCACTATCCGGAGACGAGCTGGATGTATTGACGGAAAAGGTCTGCCGTCACCCTGGACTGCTCACGTATTGGCAGGAGCCGGACACCGAGTTGAAGTTGCTCGGCCGTACTTTATATAAGCAATTCCGATTCCCTGGTTTGATCTTTCAATAATATCTGCTTGAAGGGAAACAGCGTTCCTCCGGTCGGTCGATACTGCGAGTATTCGATTGTGTAGTGAGCGCTTTTACCGCCTTCGCCGGCAATGTCGTAGGCAATGGCAATTACGAGGAAGTTCTTCTCATCGACGTAGAAAGTAGTCGGAGTGCGCCCTTTCGCCACAAGCGACAAAGTGTATACCGGCAATTGCTTATATAAAGTACGGCCGAGCAACTTCAACTCGGTGT
>DTSE01000072.1:0-1734 GCA_012965515.1 Candidatus Melainabacteria bacterium
CGGATGAATGCAGTTTACAAGCTGCCTTGAAACGGCAGCAGTGAGGGATTCGTGCAACTGAGCCGCTAAACAGGTTGCTTTTTCATGTCCAGATAAGCACGCAACGATTCTTTCCAAGGCTGTAGTTCTCGCCCGATGGTATTTACCGTTGTTGTTTTGTCCAGTACCGAATATTTCGGCCTGGTCGCCGGACGTGGCATGTCCTTTGTTTCGATAGGTATTACCTGTACAGGCAGCCCACTGACGATTTCCTTGGCAAACTCGTACCAGCTTGTTACTCCGTCGTCACAGGCGTGGTAGATGCCCCAGCGTTTGGTAACAATGAGATCCGCAATGGTCTCCGAAAGGCTGAGCGTGCAAGTTGGCGTGCCAATCTGGTCGCTGACCACGCGCAAAGTGTCTCTTTCTTGAGCCATAGAGTGAATTGTGTCGACAAAATTGCGACCATTCGGTCCATACAACCAGCTGGTGCGAACGATGTAGAATCGCGTCAGATGGCGTTGTACAGCCTTTTCTCCGGCTAGTTTCGACTTCCCGTACACTGAAAGCGGGCGGGTTCTATCCCACGTGGTATAAGGCGTGTTTTGCTCGCCGTCGAACACATAGTCCGAACTGACATACAGCATGGCAACATTGTGATTGGCGCAGGCGACGGCAATGTTTTCCGTGCCGTAGCCATTGATCAAGTAAGCCAGCCCGGGCTCTGATTCAGCCTGGTCGACTTTTGTATAAGCCGCACAGTGAACGACCAGGTCAGGCTTTTCAGTGCTGATCGCCTCTAAGACTTGGTTGTAGTGCGTGACGTCTAGCTTTTCTTTTGGCAGGTCAATAACCTGGTGATCTCTTGCTTCGAGGCAGGGCACGAGCGCTTGCCCGAGCATGCCACCGGCGCCGGTGACCATCAGTTTCATAATTTCTATCTAGCTCCGTTTTAGTTGTGTCTAGCCAACCACATTTGCTGGTTGAGCAATTGGTGCTGCCACTGCCGGTGGTGTGGCATCGAAGTCTGCATGCTTGGGCTGTTTGGTGACAGCCTGCATCCATTCTTGGTTATCCAGATACCATTGAATTGTTTTGTGTATTCCGGTTTCAAACGTGTACTCCGGTACCCAGCCGAGTTCTTCCTGCAGCTTGGTGGAGTCGATAGCATAGCGGCGATCGTGTCCAAGTCTGTCAGCGACGTACTTGATTGACTCTTCGCCTTTGCCCATCTCAGACAAGATGAGGCGCGTGATCTGCATGTTGGTGCGCTCGTTATTGCCGCCGACATTGTAGACTTCGCCCGGAACACCTCGGTGGAATGCCAGATCTATGGCTTTGCAGTGATCTTCCACATGCAACCAGTCTCTAACGTTCAAACCATCTCCATATACAGGTACTTGCTTGCCATTGAGCAATTGCAAGATGAAAAACGGAATCAGTTTTTCAGGGTGTTGATAAGGACCGTAGTTGTTCGAGCAGCGGGTGATAACTGCTGGGAAGCCGTAGGTTTCGAAATAAGCGCGGCAAAGAAGATCGGCGCCGGCTTTGGATGAAGAATAGGGGCTGTTCGGTTGAAGCGGGGTGGTTTCATGGAAGTAACCTTCAGCTCCGAGCGTTCCATAAACTTCGTCGGTGGAAACTTGCACGTATTTGATGGAAAATTCTTTCTTGTTTTGCGCCGCGTCAACTGCGGTGCGTCCGTAGCGGAATGCTGCATCAAGTAGAACTTGGGTGCCCAGGACATTTGTCTTC
>DTSE01000072.1:1744-3093 GCA_012965515.1 Candidatus Melainabacteria bacterium
ACGTGGGTTTCAGCAGCCAGGTTGATGATGCCATCGATGCGACCAAAGCGCTTGCCGCTGACGATTTCGTCAACAACAGCTGCGTCTTCGATGCGTCCTTGTACGTACTTGTAGCGCGGATTGTCCGCTACGTCAGCAAGGTTTTCGGGGTGACCGGCATACGTCGCTGCATCGAGGTTGATGATGGTGTAATTCGGATACGCGTTGAGCAAATGCCGAACCAGGTTGCTTCCGATGAAGCCCAACCCACCAGTGACAAGCAATTGCATAGCTCGCATGGACGATTCCTCGCTGAGAAATAGAAGTGGAAGTGATTGACGCTGCTACCAACTCGATAGCAGTTGAGCTGCAAATTGTCGCTTGACAGACGTCATTAGATCAACGTCCATCAAATAATCTTAGAAAGCTGTCAGAATGAAATTTATTTAGGTATTGCCTAAACAACTTCGACCTTACTGTCGTCGCCGAGCATCAGGCGGAACGCTACAGGCTTGCTCTGGCTGCGAGTGAGTTCAACATTTACTCCAATTAAGCTGTCTTCGATGCGGCCATTGAAGTCGAGGATCTGGCATTTCTCGCGCAAGATCGAATGTTCGATTTCTGCGTGGGAAACGCGTGCGCCGTCTCCAATTGATGTAAAAGGACCGACATAACTGTTTTCCAAAACGCAATCGTCGCCGATAACCGCCGGTCCTCTGACTGTGCAGTTCTTCAAAATGCTGCCTTTGCCGACATGGACGCGTCCTGAAAGGCGCGACTGCTCATCGAGATCGCCCAGCATTGATACATCGGTCATTTCGTCCAGTACGACCCGATTGGCTTCGAGCATGTCGTCTTTCTTTCCGGTATCGAGCCACCAGCTCGTCAATACGTGGCTGTCGACGTGTTCATTCTTCGTGATCATGCGTTGGATAGCGTCTGTGATTTCCAATTCACCACGCTTCGACGGTTTTATCTCATCAATAGCGTCGTGAATTTTGGAGGTGAACAGATAAACGCCGACCAGCGCCAAGTTTGATTTCGGTTTTGCCGGTTTTTCTTCCAGGCAAAGAATGCGACCGTTGCCGTTCAGCTCTGCAACGCCGAAGGACGTGGGGTTTGGAACCTCTTTGAGCAAAATTTGCGCGTCTGGCTTGTTTTTCTTAAAACGTTCAACGAGCGGTGCTACGCCGTCTTTGATCAAGTTATCGCCGAGATACATGACGAATGTATCGTCTTTCAAATAGTCTCTGGCTGTTTTAACCGCATGCGCCAGTCCGAGTGGTTGATCCTGAAGGATATATTTGATTTCGATGTTCCAGCGCTCGCCGTCTCCGACGCACTGGCGGACTTCTTCTCCAGTCTCCGGG
>DTSE01000072.1:3182-16442 GCA_012965515.1 Candidatus Melainabacteria bacterium
GGTGATTGGCCGCATACGCGTGCCTTTTCCGCCGCTGAGAATAAGTCCTTTCATTCCTAATGCACCTATGTATTTACGTCAAAAGGCGCCGCGCTTGCTAAACACGGCACCAAAGGTTGAGAACATGATTTTCCAGTCGAGCAAGTAAGTCCAATTGTCGCAATACCACTTATCAGCCTCGACTTTGACGTCGTCCGGCAATTCGTCACGACCGTTGATCTGAGCCCATCCCGTGATTCCGGGTGGAAACCGCAGCACACCAGCCGCCTCGCGCTTGGCGGTCAGTTCGGTCTGATTATACAGAGCAGGACGCGGTCCAACGATGCTCATTTCGCCCTTAAGCACGTTAAACAATTGGGGCAGCTCGTCGATGCTGTACTTCCTGAGCCGCGCTCCGACTGCAGTTATGGGGCTGGGCAATTTCTGCATCTCTTCGGTAGACACATTTGGGGCACCTACATTCATGGTGCGAAATTTATAAATTTGAAAGAATTCGCCGTTCAAGCCGACTCTCTTCTGTTGAAATATGATCGGACCCTTGGAGTCGAGTTTGATGGCGATGGCTGCCAAGACGAACAGCCAAGCCAGCCCAGTAAGCGCTGCCAGCGAAATGATGATGTCTGTGACTCGTTTCAAAAACATGTGTGATTCATTCAATCAACTGCGCTATTTTACGGTACGCTTGGTGTTTCAAGGAAAACATCGAATTAGAATTTCAATCAGATAGCAAATGGATCTCTCGGTAGTCATAGTTAGTTGGAACACCTGCGGACTGCTCCGCAAATGTTTGACCACGCTAAAGGCCGATCTCGACAGTTTCGGCGATTCGCTCAAATGGGAAGTCTTTCTCGTCGACAATAATTCCGCCGACGGTTCGGCGGATATGGCGCGCGACGAACACCCGTGGGTGAAATTGACGGCAAACGATGCCAACCTTGGTTTTGCCAAAGCAAACAATCAAGCATTCAAGCAGGCAACCGGCAAACTTGTATTGCTTTTGAATCCGGATACCGAGGTCCAGCCGGGTGCGCTGAAGACATTGATCGAATTTATGGATGCGCATCCGAATGCCGCAATAGTCGCACCGCAGTTGCTGAATACAGACGGAAGCGTGCAGCGTTCATGCCGTGAGTTCCCCACTTTTATCGGCATGGTCTACGAACTCGTCGGTCTGAGCAAGATGTTCCCCGATAACAAAACATTCGGCAGATACAAAATGCTGGACTGGAATCATGATGATGTTCGAAAAGTCGATCAGCCTGAAGGTGCATGTTTGCTGGTTCGCCGGCAAGTAATGGATAAAGTCGGCTTGCTCGACGAAGGTTTCTTCATGCTTTTTGAAGAAGTCGATTGGTGCTATCGCATCATTCAAGCCGGTTACGAAATCTGGTTTACGCCCGTTGCTAAAGTCATTCATCACTATGGGCAATCTATCAAACAAGTAAAAGTGCGGATGATTCTCTCATCTCATCGCGGACTGTATCGCTTCTGGCATAAGCACTATCAAAAGGGGCGCTGGTATTTGGACCCCTTCGCCTATGCGGGGCTAATGAGCCTCGCCTACGTGCGCATATTTGCCTATTCGTTGAAATCAATGCTGTCGAAAGCCTGAAAACGGCGCTGGCGCGACTTAGTAGCTGTTTAGTAACAAGTTCGGCATAACTTAGATGCACCCGGTACGCCGCGAACGTTCTAAGGAGCTTGACGAATGTCTCTTTGTTTTGATCATGATCACAATGCCTCGCCGGTTCTCGATCAGCCGGGCTTTCTATTCCCCGTAGAAGGACGTCCTGACCTGCTTCCTGCCCAACTGAAGGAATGCGAGGAGAACACGTTGCACACGGACGCCTATCAGTTTGATGCAGAGACCGGCGTTGCACCGGTTACTGACGTAGAAGATGAAACAGTGACATCTGGCGAGTCAGCAGAATCAGCACAACTGGCTGCTCCAGAGCCTTCTGAGGAAACCGTTGCTGCATCAGACTCCTCGGTTGATAGGCTTTATACCTATCTATCCAGTGATTTCGTAAGTATTGATTCCAATCAGGACGGAAAGTTGGAGAAAAAAGAACTGGACGATTCGCTTGCCACCATGACTAACAAGGATGAGCTTCAGCTATTGTCCTGGATGAGCAAGAATCTAGGCGCTCTCGAGAAGCTAGGCGACAAAGAGTCCGGCATTACGATGAACGATCTCGCTGGGCTTAATACTGCAATCAATAAAGGTACTGATGATATTGGATTTGCTTTTCGAAACACAGATTGGCTCAATCGTGGGACTAGCAGTGTAGTTGGCGGTATGACCGGCGCGTTTGCATTAGCGAAAATCGAAAAAACAGCATTCTCTGTGAAAGGAGGGCTGGGTTGGACCGCCGCTGTTTTGGGAAGCTTGACTGCGATAGACGCGATTGGCTACTACATGTTCGATAAGCCCAAGCTGGACCAGGCGTTGAAGGAACTCAACGAGATTCCCGCAGCGAGCGTAATTCGCGGCTAACAAAAGGTAACTGGGGAGATAGCCAGCCGGTCGAGAGATCGGCTGGCTGCATTTTTATACCCGCAACACCAATTGTGTGGGAGGAACTGTTATATCTAGAGCACCGTCAAGAAACAAATCTTGTATGATGTCTGTAAAGGCTGAATTGGTGCCGGTTTTAGAGCCAAGAGTTGTCTAAATTTAGAACGGTGATTGTCATGGCAGATCCTTTGAAAATCGTACCTGGCAACGTATCTGGAAATTTCTTCGTGGATACCACTTGTATAAATTGCGACACGTGTCGACAACTCGCGCCTGAAACTTTTGTCGATGCTGGTCAATTTTCAGCTGTTTTCCATCAGCCAAAGACTGATGATGAGGTAATTGCAGCCACTAGAGCGCTCTTGTGTTGCCCGACTGGTTCAATAGGTACGAAGGAAAGAAACGAGGCGAAAGTGGTTCGTTTCGAGTTTCCACTATTGATTGAAGACGATGTTTACTATTCAGGGTTCAATTCTCCTCGTTCGTATGGGGGCAATAGCTTCTTCATCAAGTCTTCGAGCGGCAATTGGCTCATTGATTCTCCCAAGTTTTTGACTTTCTTGGCAGAACAAATGGCAACCATGGGCGGTATCAAATACATTTTTCTGACTCATCGCGATGATGTTGCAGATGCCCAAAAGTATGCCGAGTACTTTTCTGCGAGTCGTATTATTCATCGTGATGAACTCAGTGCGCAGCCTGGTGCAGAGATAGTAATTGACGGATACGATGCACAAAAATTCGAAACTGATTTCACCATAATTCCCGTGCCGGGACACACCAAAGGGCATATGGTGCTTCTCTATAAAGACAAGTTTTTGTTCACTGGCGATCACCTTGCCTTTGACCCTGCAGGCGGTCATCTCTACGCCTTCTCCGATTACTGCTGGTATTCGTGGGCGGAGCAGACGAAGTCTATGAAGAGGCTGAGCAAATATGATTTCGAGTGGGTGCTTGCTGGTCATGGAGATCGCGGAAAACTCTCGTCCCCTGAAATGAAAAAGCAAATGGCTCAGCTTGTGAAAACCATGGAGAAATCTGAGTAGACAGCCAGCTGGTCTGCATTTTGAGTTTTAATCTCGGAATTTGAACCTTTTAACGGCCGCAGACGTATTAGCAAATAGAACGTATAAATCTGCCTTTCGGAGGGACCAATTATGGATTCTCTGCTAACCCTATTCGTCGTTGTTTCTTCAATTTTTTCGATTGTTATTTATGCCGCCTTGTTTATTACCGGCCTTTTGGATAACGAATTCTAGTTTGTTTTCATAAACAGTACCTTTTGAGATCTTATTAAAGATGATCTTGGTCCGGTAGTTGACAAAGTCGCGGATGGCACTGCGAAAGTTATTGTCAAGAGAATGAAGGCATGCGTTGTCATACCGACGAAGAATGGCGGGGCACTGTTCGAAAGGGTTTTGAGACAAACCTTCTCGCAAGTGACCGGATTTCCGTTCGAAGTTCTAATTGTCGACTCAGGTTCAACGGATCAGACTGTTTCTCTTGCTAGAAGTTCGAAAGCCAGGCTGCTGTCGATCAGACCGGAAGAGTTTCAACATGGCGACACTAGAAACTTTGCTGTTTCTCAGACGGACGCTGAGTTCGTAGCGTTTCTTACGCATGATGCTTTGCCGGCTAACAAATTTTGGCTCCGAAATCTTGTTTTGAAAATGGAATTGCATACCGATGTCGCTGGTGCTTTCGGCCGGCATCGCGCTTATCCCGAGTGCGACCCGTTCACAACGGATGAATTGGAGAGATTATTCGACCATCTGAAAGAACTAGATCCGGTTCAGAAAATCGAAGATGCGGAGCGTTATGCCTCTGATGTCAGTTATCGCCAACTGCTGCATTTCTTTTCGAACAATAACAGTTGCCTGCGCAGATCTGTTTGGGAAAAGCTTCCGTTTCCCAGCGTGAATTTTGCTGAAGATCAAGCCTGGGCGCAGAAGGTCATTGAAGCAGGCTATGCGAAAGTGTATGCAGATGATGCAGTCGTTTACCACTCTCATTCGTTCAACACAGTGGAAACCTTTCGAAGAGCATTTGATGAATCGAGAGCAATGAGGGAGCTTTTCGATTACCAGTTAGTTCCCTCGCGCTCATTCATCTTCAAGAACTGTCTTCATCAATTGCGGATTGACCGGCGTTTGATCGTCAGCCGAAAGCTGATGAAAACGGCGCCTGTGTGCGTCTTAAAACGACCGATTCGAGTATTAGCCAAGCAACTGGGCAGCTTCGCTGGGCAACGAGCAAAAACCCTGGGGCATGTGCAACATCTCCTTTCTCTCGATCAAAGCAAGAAACGCAATAGCAGTTACAAGGTATCCGTCGGTTAGGCAAAGGTTTGAAAATTGTGGGCAAATTGAAAACCTTTAGCCAGAGAGTTCTGCGTCGACTGCGCAGAGAGTTTCTTGGCGACAATGCCTCGCCAGTTTCTGTTGTCGAAGATGTTTTCGGCTATGTGACTGAGATTCCATTTGGGCAGTCGGTTACCATCAAAGACGTCCCGGAGAACACTATCAACTGGATTGTGCCTGATTTCGGCATCGGCAGCGGCGGGCATCTCAATATCTTTCGAATGATTTCGCGCTTGCAGAAACTAGGTTTTGAGAGCCGTATCATTATTCCTGAGCTGGTTTGGTCTAAATCGGCTGCGGATGCAGAAGCTCGAATCAACGAGCACTTCTTGAAGCTTGATGCGAAAGTGTTTGTAGGACGTGAAGGCATTCCCTCTGCTTGTTTCTCATTCGCGACTGCATGGACCACCTCCTACTACTTGCGCGATTTTCAATCCACGGTGCACAAATGTTATTTCGTGCAAGATTTCGAGCCCTTTTTCTATGCTCGCAGCACTGAGTCCGTTCTTTCAGAAGAAACATACCGATTCGGGTTCAAAGGCTTCGCTGCTGGCGACTGGTTGGCTTCTAAGCTTATAAACGAATTCGCCATGGACGTAGAGAAGTTCCGCTTTTCATACGATAAAGACAGATATTTCGCCCCGACAGAACCCCGCCAAGCTACAAACAAAATACTTTTTTACTCGCGTCCACCTACTCCTCGTCGGGGATTTGAGTTGGGATATTTAGCGTTGAAGCAATTGCTTGCTCTGAGACCGGACTTGGAGATACTGATGGCTGGCTGGGACGTCTCAGGTTATCGCTTACCGAAGGGGATGAAGAACTTAGGAATCGTCCCCCTGAAAGACCTGCGCGAGCTTTACCAGCAATGCGACGCAGCGCTTGTTCTCTCGTTTACGAATCTATCGCTTGTGCCGCTTGAGCTGATGGCATGCGGATGTCCTGTCGTCAGCAATCGTGGGGAAAATGTCGAATGGATTCTCAACGATGAAATTGCAACACTTGCGGAACCCACTGTTCATGGGATTGTATCTGCACTTCTAAAGGTTATTGAAGACCGAGCCGGTGCGCAAGCAAAGGCGGACGCTGCATTGAACTACGTTCAATCGACTGACTGGGACACGGAGACCTTAAAGTTAGCTTCTTCGCTCAGAAAGATGAATGAACGAGAGAGGCAAGAAGTCCACCGCGAGGAGACGAGCGATGCGCAGCTCCAATCTCGAATATAACGAGAAGCTCGATCACCTTCGCTTTCTTGCCTTCATGATGGTGCTGGTTTTCCACACCTATCATCCTGTATTCAATTGTCTGGCCAAGCCTGGCGGCATGCTGTCTTATACTAATCCGGTCAACCCTTTCTCCGTGTTCGTAGTAGACGGACATACGGGCGTCGCTCTATTTCTAACCTTGAGCGGCTTCTTGTTTGCACGCATCTGCTGCAAAGGTTCATTCAGCGCCAAAAATTTCTATTTGAATCGCATTTTGCGCATCTATCCTTTGTTTGTTTTGATTCTGTTGCTGTCCATCATCTGGGGCAAAGCTAATCCCTGGCCGTCATTGTTCTACTCTCTTCTGACCTTGCAGAATTCGCCGGAAGCATTACATGTCGAACTTACCAATCATCTGTGGACGCTCTCCTGTGAACTTCAGTTTTATTTGGTTTTCCCGATACTACTTTGGCTGTTTCGATGCAAGCATGGTATTACGCTTCTCTTGCTATTCATGGGTATCGATATACTCGCGCTACTAACGGCCTGGCTTCAGGATGGGCAAGTCTTGTCGCTTGCCTACGGAACAACGCTAGGGCGCATAAACCAATGCATCATCGGCATGATTCTTGGCTTTACTTTGGACAAGTTCGAGTCGCGCTTGCGCAATCCGTTGTATCTGCTCCTGTCGGTGGTGGCACTTTCACTGCTTCTGCAGATCGTCCACAGCTGCGGCGGCACAGTGTTTGGACATGCGCATCCAATCTGGATTGTATATCCGACGCTGGAAGCAATTGCCTGGTCCGGGGTGATTGCCACATACGTCAGTTGCAGTGCGCAGTTTCCACGGTGGCTTTCTCGAATGCTCGCCGCAGGTGGTGCGCTAAGTTATTCACTTTACGTTTGGCACTTTTACTTTTGCGTGGTTTTATATCGAACGACTGTGCCCCTTTTGCTGAATAAGAGTCATGGTGTAACGTGGGTGACGCCACTTCAGGATTGGCTTCTGGCGCACCCCTTTTTCTCTTCTATTGCTGTTCCTTTGTTTGTTGTTTTTCCTGTTACGCTTTTGGTTTCCATCGTCACCTACAACTTTGTCGAAGTACCCTTCTTCAGCTTGAGGCAACGGTACATTTTTGAAAGCGATGAGGCCAGGAAGGAAGCTGTTAACTGGCTGCCTTCAATAGCAAACGCTATGACGACCGTCAGAAAGCCCATTGCACACGGTTTAAAGGTTGCCGCTCTTGCCGGCGCTTTGATCCTGTTGCTTCTTGCCGGCGGTGAGATTGCGTGTTTTGCTTACGGCACGAAACTCGATGCGTTTCTGCAACCGGATGAAAGGCTCGGTTTTACTCGTATCCCCGGCAAGAGAATCGAATGGAGCTATGAAGGTTATTCAAATGATTTTCTGTCTTCCGCCGGTTTACGAGATATCGAACATCGAAAAGAAAAACCAGCCGGTATCAAGAGAATTCTTGTTCTTGGCGATTCGATGCCTGAAGGGTTGCAAATGCCCCTCTCAAAGATAGCTGCGCGGCGTTTGCAAGATAAGCTAAATGCTGAATTCGGAAACACAATTGAAGTGATTAACGGCGCACATAGCAATTATTCACTCGGGCAGACACTGCATTACTATGACAAGCTTTCGCGTGACTACAAGCCGGATGAAGTGTTTTTGGTCTTGGATAACTTTTCAGTTGAGACAAGTTGTCGAAGCTGTGTGGACTACTCGGGGGATTCGCGCCCTTTCTTCTTTGTTAAGAACAACATTCTCTTTGAAGATAACACGCTCCTTCCCTCTCGAGTTTACTGCTATATTTGGCGAAATCTGCTGAAACACAGTCGTCTGGCCAATTGGCTTGTCAATGAAGATCTGCGACTGCAGCTTACCAGTCACGCCTACCAGACCGTCAAAAGAGAATGCCAGATCGCTTGGCGCGGCGTGAGCGCGCCAGGCATTGAATATTCAAACCCTGATCGACGTGAAGTGCGCGATGCATTGCTCAGTTTCTTGAATCGGGTAGCTCGAACACAAGGCACGAAATTGACCGTGTTTACGATGTTCCACCCGGTCTACGACCCTGCGCGCAAAGACTTCAAGGAAGTGGAGGCGCAAAGCAAACGAGAATTCTACGATGTCGTATCACTCGATGATGCGCTGACAAAGGCAGGACGGAAGTGCTTCAGTACACACCATTTGACTTCAGAAGGGCACGAGGTAATGGCGCAAACAATGTTTGATTCGTTTGTGCGGAAAAACACGGCGATCGCCGGCAATAGTTATAAGCGGTCAGCTATGTAGGGGCAATAAGAATGAAGATGCGAAAAATTCTATTCTTGCTTCCCTCTCGCGCTTTATCAGGCGGGATTCTGGTTGTTCGACAGCACGCGAAGCTGCTTGCTGAGAAGGGTTATGAAGTAACTGTAGCTTACCTTCACGCATCGGACCTTGATGGTGATCCGGTCTTCTCTACTATTGAACCGGCTCGAGAAGTCTTGCAATCGCAGCTGGATGAAGATGTGACATATGATGCTGCTGTAGCAACCTGGTGGGAAACTGCTTATTACCTTGCCCGAGTCAAGGCGCGGAGTTATTTCTATTTCGTGCAAGGATTTGAGGAAAGATTGTATCCGGCTGATTCCGTTTGGCCACTATTAGTACAGCGAACCTATCAAACAGGGTTTCACTATATCGCTGTAAACACCGGATTGCAGCGATATCTTCAGCAAAACTTCGGCCAATCCGCTGTAGTGATTCCGCCGGGGATAAATCTTGGAGAATTTGACTGCGAGCCGGCAATTACTCGTAATGCCGGAAATACAAAATTGCGAGTTCTTGTGGAAGGTTCTCCGAGTGCAGAGTATAAGCGCGTCGGATTGGCTTTCGAAGCGCTATCGTGTGTCGCCGATTTGGAAACTGTTTACGTGTCTCCCGAAGGCAATGGTAAGGCGGAGTGGAACGCCGATTATTTCTTCTCGCGTGTTCCGTACGCTAAGATGCCGTCGATTTATCAGTCTTGCGATTTGATTTTGAAACTAAGTACCGACGAAACATTCTCAATGCCTGTGCTTGAGTCGTTCGCGGCTGGTGCAACCGCGATTGTCGCTGAATTTCACGGCGGCTCCGACTTCATTCGTGACGGCGAAAATGCCCTGGTCGTTCCAAACGATGACATTGCAGCTGTGGTTCAGGCGCTGGAAAAATTGCAGGCAGACAGTCAACTGCTGACAAAGCTGAAGGCAGGCGCGAAAGCGACTGCAAATCAATATTTGTGGACCGACTTGAGTGCTCGAATGGAAGAAGCGTTGCTTACTGGTTTCGCATCCGGCACGCTGGATCCGCCTCCTCTTGCCGGCTGTTTGCCGGCTTTTGAAGCTGCTCACGCGATGCGGCTAGAGCTTGCGCAGAGCAAGATCGATAACGAAAACCTGCTAGCGGCGCATGCACAGATTTCCCAGCTTCTGGCAGCGGCGCAGAACGAGGTGGCGCTACTGCGCGCGTCTCGCGCCTATCGTGTAGGCAATTCACTTGCCAGTGTCTATCGAAAGATCAAACGACCGAGGGTGGATAAGTGATGCGTGAAGCGGTAATTGCTTACACAAAAAGGCTTGCCCCTGTTTACTTGACGGCGGTGGTGGTGTACCAGCTGCTGCTCTATTTCATGGTCGGAAACATCTTCCACCGTTCATTCATGCCATTTATCGACTTCACCATATTTATGTGGTCGTGGGCAACGTCCATTGTTTTATGCCCGTATGCTATTGCTGCTTGTAAAAACGTTTTGCTCGAGAAACGTTGGTTGGAGTATGTGTATCTTCATTCCTGCGCCCTCTTCATTGCAATTGTCGTTTTTCGGGACATTGGGCATGTAGAGTCAATGTCAGGATTCCTTACGGGCATTACGGTGTACATGCTTCTCTTTCTTGCGCCTAAACTCCTGAAGAAAAAGCACTATTTCGTTATATTCTGGTTTGTTTGCATACTCGCTGGAGTGCATGCGCTCAGTCAAATTTGTTTTGTTATAGGGCAGACTCAACAGTTTTGCGGTTTCAACGTATGTATGCCTCATGGACGATTGATGCGTGTGCCCCAGTTTCCGCTGCTTCCACTTCTTGATGGGTATACGGGCGGTTGGTTCACAAACCCTAATTGTCTAGCCAGTTACATCATGGCTGTCCCTGCGATTTCGATTTTCCTCAGTCAGGCATCAGAGACAAAGACAAAGGCTCTTCGCTGTCTTGCCTGGAGTATTTGCGGTCTTACCCTAATTAGTCTTCTGCTGACGTTTTCTCGTGCGGCGATTCTCTCGACCATGATCGGCATGATACCGCTAGCGGTGTACGCGCTGCGCAAGCGGGGCGTGCCAATTTTGGCATCGGTTTCTTTCTTGTGTGTGCTTGTCGTTGGACTTTTCCTCGTTCAGATGCGCTTTACGACGCTGAGCAATCCGTTTAGTCTTACAGGGCGGGCTGATATTTGGAGCGCCGTAATCGAGGCATTGAAGCATCTGCCTGTTTTTGGTTATGGATCCTTAGGTTGGTCAGCCAATGGTGAAACCCCGCACAACGTCTTTCTCGCAAATCTTCTCTTCTATGGTGTTCCGGGATTTCTCGCCTTTTTTGCCTGGCTTGTAAGCAGTGTTGCCCTCGGTTTCAGCATGATTAGGAAGGCGCCAACCTACGGTTCGGTTGCTTTACTTGGCTTTGTAGTTTCGTATGCATTTGCTTATTCTCAGATCGAGTTCGTTTTGACCACGCCATACTCTTTCTCAAATTCTGTTGCCATGTTAGTCATCGGCTTTCTGGTCTACTTGAGCAGCAAGGACAAGAAAAAGACAAAAGAAGTTTCCGAAACTCACAGTTCGAGACTGTCTGCAGGAGTTCCTGCCCGCTGACTGTTACTGTGTGTTCAATATTTGATGTGAGCGCTAGTAACGTAGTCTGAAAGCGCACCCGGACTGTTGTTGACGAGACTTATCTCGGCAATCTCTGCTTGGGAGTCGTCGAAGTATCGGCCGTCTAGAGTGTACAGAGCAGGTTTGTTCGACGCGAAAATTGGTATTTCATAAACGCTCGCTTGCCCGTCCTTGTACCGCACTACGCAATTGACCAGACCCTGTTTACCTGAGATTTGAAATTGCAGAGACTGCAGTTCCTGATTAGTAGTGGTTCGAGTGGTCCGGAGCGAAAGCCTTTGGTCATCAACCTTTTGAAGTGAGTAATCCAACTGCGTTGGTAATGGGACGGAGTTGCTCACATTTGCAGGGGCGAACTTGATGTCTGCTTGCGGAGGATCCGGGGGCGCGATTACTTCTAACCTGGGATACTCAAAAACACACGTTCCTGCGCCCGTATGACGAAAGCAGACTGTTACGGCTTGCCCTGCAAGCTCTTTCAAATCAATAGAGTCCTTGGTGTTCGCACTTGCGAATTCTCCCCTTGCGTTGCCCTTATGCTTGATAAAAACGAGACTGCGAAGCGAGTCGTATTCCGAGGACTTTTTCAAAAGTTTGCAATGCAGCACGGCGCTTGTGCATTTTTCTGGAATGTTTATCTTCCAGTTTAATCTGCTTTCGCCTTGAAGCGCTAGGTTTAGGTGAGAATAGCTTTTCCAGCTGGTTGATTTCTTTGCGTCTGAATCCTTGGCCCAGAAAATTCTTCCTCCGTTTGTTCTCTGCAATTCCACGGAGGGCAGGGCAAAATCGCCTTGCAATAGGTATTCGCGATGAGGCGCGAACACGGACCAAGCATTTTTTTCGAGCGGAATGCCCAGAGTATATGGTTCCATGTTTACCAACTTGAAAATCATTCGAGTCGCGAAAGTTGGTGCGTTCGCGTAGTGTCGGACCATGGATGCCGCGAACGGCGCTCTATTGTCCAAGTAATACTGCTTGTCGTTAAATGTTTTGCTATATGCCAGAGTCATGATTAAGATCGAAAGCAGGAGCGCGAGGGCGCAAGGGCGTATGACTCGCTGGAACCGCCGCGAGCATTTGAAACAGTAGAGTGCCAAACCAATTAAACCGCACCAGAAAAGAGAGCTGACGGAACTGTTCGTGGGCGCGACAAACGGACGGGTTGTCGCAATCAGTGCGGTAGTCAGAAAGCCCATCAAAAGGCAGATTATCGATGGCGCAAGTACTTCCTTGCGTTTTTCTTTGTCGGAATACTTTAACGCAATGAAAACCAGGACGCACGTAATTAGCAAACCAAAAAGACCGGCGCTGAACGATTGCTGAAGGTGCCCGAAATTGGCACCAGTACCATTGGCAAATGGGCGCCCTAATATGTTCATCAGAATTAGAGGGCTAAATCCGACAATCTGCTCTGCTATTGACCTGTTGTTGTCGTGTTTGACGGTGAATGAAACCAAATATGGTGCCAAAGAAAAAGCGGATGTGGCAATCAGCCACGCATAATCGCGAAGTTTTCTGGAGCCGTTGAGGAAATCTTGCGCAAATAGAAACGGAAGCACAGTCAAACTCATTGCTGCCGTCCAGCACCCGGTAATTGCAGAAAGTGCGCTTGCCGCTTTTGCAAGCGTTTTTCGCTGCCATTGTGAAATCACCCAGAGGCTGAACACGCTGGTTAATAACGATAGCTGCCAGGTAACGCCGAAAGTCGGATGGGCAAGAACAGAAGTCTGCGATGGTGCAAAGAGAACAAAGCACAGGACCGGAAGCATCACCAGTTGTACGTTTGCTTTGTATTTGCCGAACAAGTAGTTGTTCAGTAAGAGAACACGTAAGAAAAGAAGCAGCAAACCAACGGCAATCATTACGGATTGCGATGCCGCCGTAAGCTTGCAATTCAGCCAAAAGAGCGCCAGTCCGACCGCAAAACTGTGACCGTTTATAAGGGTATCTCTAAAGTAGTTCAGCCAGTTATAGTGGCTTTCCCCCATTCGACTGATCAGATTGAGAAAAATCACATCGTCATTGCTGGGAATGTCGACGCCTGATGTGAAGAGAAAATGACAAGCGCGGGCGATGGGTATTAGCCCAGTCAGAGCTAGTATCAGGCAAATTGAAGCGGTGACCGTTTGCCGTGCTGTGTGAGATTGTTTTTGCACGCTGCTTAAGACATTGTCGCAGGAAGCCAATCAAAGTCTTTGATTGCTGAGGCTATATCTACATCATTTTCGTGAATGTATGCAAGCAGCGTTCGCGCTTGT
>DTSE01000073.1 GCA_012965515.1 Candidatus Melainabacteria bacterium
TTTCTGGTTTTCATGTTCTTGCTCAACGAGATCATGCTCAAGCCGGTCGGCAAGGCTATCGCAGACCGCAAGGCACTTGTAGCCGAGCATCTGGAGGTCAGCAAGTCGAGCCGCATCAAAGCGGAATCTGAGCTTGTCGCTCACCAGGAGAAAATCAACTCTGCTCGTCACCAAGCGGCGGGCATTCGCAACGAGGCGGCTGCGGCAGCGCAGAAGATTCGTGACGATAAGTTGAAAAACGTTCAGGACGAGGGACGCAAGAAGCTTGATGCCGCCAAGACAGATTTGGCTGCTGAAAAGAAAACGCTAGTGGAAGGATTGGTCGATCAGGAATTGGAGTTGGTCAACACTATCTCCAAAAAACTTCTGGGCGAATCGGCTAAGTCCAACGTCGATCGCGAAAAGGTTCGCAAAGTTCTCGAGGAAGTCTGCTGATGTATCTCTTTGCTGCTCAAGTTGAAACTCACTCGCCTGATGTCCACGAGACTCATGCCGGTGAAGCCGAACAAACTCATAATGAAGGGCACGAAGCAGGTCATGAACATGGTCTCTTCGACAACAACTTCATCAACTGGCTCTTGTTGCTGGTATTCCTGGGTTGGCTGATTCAGAAAAACATGCCGCCACTTTTCAAAGCTCGTCGCGAGTCTATTGAAGGCGAAATCAGTGCTGCTCAGCAAGCCAAAGACGAAGGCATTGCATTCCTTGAAGAACAGCGCAAGAAGCTGGCAAACGTCGAGGAAGAAACCAAGAAAATTCTTGCCGATGCGAAGACAGCCGCTCAACAAACCACTGCTCTAATCGAAGAGCAAACATCTAAAGAGATGGCTGATTTGCTCGTCAAATTCGATTCTTCGATTCAAAACGAAAGACAGCTTCTGGTCACTGAAATGCGCGCTGCTGTGGTCAAAGCCGCAGTGGCGATCTCGGAAGAGCAATTGCGCAGCCAGGTCAATGACAAAGTAAAAGATGAGCTGCTCACCAAGTTTATGTCCGAACTCGACACGATCACCACAAGCGGAGAGAGTTTCGAGCCGGGAAAGCTTGAGTCGGCCGCCCACAGCAGAAACAAATAAAAGGAGACTTGTCGGATGAGAACGGAACTGCAGGGAGTAGCAGCGCAATACGCTGAAGCTGTACTCGATCTTGCAACTGCCGCCGGTGGTGATACCGCCGATGCTGTCGGCAACGATCTTCTTCTGCTCAATCAATTGCTAGAACAGAATCGTCAGTTCGCCACTGTGCTCGAACTTCCTTCTGTCAACGCCGAAGAGAAGAAGGCGCTCCTCAAAGAAATTTTGAAAGGCAAAGTCAATGAGCTGACGCTTCGTCTGCTCGACCTGCTTGCTGACAAACGCAGGCTGGAGATTTTGGGACCGCTTGAGCATCAATATAGAGAGTTGCTCAACAAGAAGAATAATCTGGTGTCGGCAAGTCTCGTCAGCTCTGAAAAACTGAGCGACCAGGCTGTAGCCAATATCAAAGCGCGTTTGACCGAGCACCTCGGCAAGCGTCTGGAGTTAGAAGTAAAAGTTGATCCTTCGCTTATCGGTGGAGTTGTTCTCCGTCTGGGCGACCAAGTTATTGACGGCAGCCTCAAAGGGCAGTTGAAAGCGATAGAGAAAGCCTTATTGGCTGTGTGAGCGTAGGGGCGCATTGCATGCGCCTCAGAAAAAAGAAAATCGTAGCTGGCGCATCACATGCGCTGATTAAAAAGAGAAACAAATAAGAGGTTCAAAGACACCATGGCAATCAAGCCCGATGAAATCACATCCATCTTGAAAGCGCAGCTGGACAAATACCAAGCGTCGCTCAACGTGAGCAACGTCGGCAGCGTGCTTCAAGTCGGCGACGGTATCGCCCGCGTATACGGTATGGAAAAGGCGATGTCCGGCGAGTTGGTCGAGTTTGCCGATGAAGACAAAACATACGGCATGGTGCTCAACCTCGAAGAAGACAACGTCGGGGTGGTAATTCTCGGCGACGGCAAGAAAATTTCCGAAGGTATGGAAGTCCGCACCACCGGACGTATCGCTTCGACACCAGTTGGTGAAGCAATGCTCGGTCGTGTTGTAAACGCAATCGGTCAGCCGATCGACGGCAAAGGACCGATCGCCACCACCGAATATCGTCCGATTGAAATCAAAGCTCCCGGCATCGTTGCCCGTCAGTCGGTTTGCGAACCGCTCATGACCGGCATCTCCGCTATCGACGGTATGATTCCGGTCGGTCGTGGTCAGCGCGAACTTATCATCGGTGACCGTCAAACCGGTCAGACCGCTATCGCAATCGATACGATCTTGAACCAAAAGAATCAGCCCAATCGCCCGATTTGCATCTACGTTGCCATCGGTCAGAAAGAATCCAACGTCGGTCGTATCGTCAAAATTCTCGAAGAGCACGGCGCGATGGAATACTCCATCATCGTTGACGCTTCGGCGACAACCGCACCGGCACTGCAATTCTTGGCACCGTACACCGGCGCTTCGCTCGGCGAATACTTCATGCACAAGGGTCAACACGCACTCAACGTGTACGACGATTTGTCGAAGCACGCAGTTGCCTATCGCGCAATGTCGCTCTTGCTTCGTCGTCCGCCAGGTCGTGAAGCGTATCCTGGTGACGTGTTCTACTTGCACAGCCGCTTGCTGGAACGCGCCTCCAAGCTCTCCGACAAACTCGGTGCCGGCTCGCTCACAGCCTTGCCCATTATCGAAACCCAAGCCGGTGACGTATCTGCTTACATCCCGACCAACGTTATCTCCATCACCGACGGTCAAATCTTCCTTGAAACAGACTTGTTCTACGCCGGTGTCCGTCCCGCTATCAACGCCGGTATCTCGGTTAGCCGGGTAGGTGGTGCCGCTCAAACCAAAGCCATGAAGATGGTTGCCGGTAAGCTGCGTCTCGACCTTGCGCAGTTCAGAGAATTGGAAGCATTCGCTCAGTTCGCTTCCGACCTCGACAAAGCAACGCAAGATCAAATCCGCCGCGGTCAAAAGTTGACTGAAGTATTGAAACAGCCGCAATTCCAGCCGCTGTCTCTGGCTCAGCAAGTTTCGATCATCTACGCCGCCAACAACGGTTTGCTCGATGACATCGAACAAAAGGACATCCAGAAGTTCAAAGCCGAGTGGTTCAAATTCCTCGCCGCCCAATCGAAAGATCTGGAAGGCAAGATCAACACCGGCGATAAGTTGACCAAAGAGGACGAAACCGCCCTCACGGACGCAATCAAGAACTTCAAGACCAACTTCTTCAACAAGTAAAAAGACATGGCAAACCTAAAAGCAATTAGAAACCGCATCAAGTCGGTGCAATCGACGCAAAAGATCACCAAAGCCATGAAGATGGTGGCGGCCGCTAAAGTGCGTCGTGCGCAGATGAAGATGATGGCGGCAAGACCGTTTACACAAGCGGTTGTCGGTATGCTCAAAAGAGCGGTGTCGGAAATTGCGGAAATCGATCTGCAAGGTCTGCAACTTCTCGAAAGACGCCCGATAAAAACCGTAGCAATCATCATCTTGTCGTCAGATCGCGGCTTGTGCGGCGGCTACAACAGCGTTATCTTCCGCGAAGCGATGGTTCGCATCAAGCAACTGCAAGAAGAAAAGAAAGAGGTAAAACTCATTCTCATCGGCTTGAAAGCAGCTGCTTTCTTCAAATCGATCAAGATCGAAAAGATCAAACAGCACACCAATTTGCCGGCAATCCCGAGCGTTGAAGTTGCTCGCTTGATCGCGAAAGAAGCTGCTGACCTCTACATCGATAAGACCGTAGATGCAGTTGAATTGATCGGAAGCGACTTCATCAACCTCCTGCGCTCGCAAGTCATCAACACTAAAGTGTTGCCCATTGATTTGCCTCCCAGAGGCGATGCCAAACTTCCTTCTGCCGAAACTCTATTCGAGCCTTCGATTGTCGAAGTGATGCGTTTAGAACTTCTGCCGAAATACATGGAAAATGTCATCTTCCAAGGCTTGCTCGAAGCATCTGCTTCCGAGTTGGCCGCGCGGATGAACGCCATGACCAACGCGTCCAACAACGCTCGCGACCTGATCTCCAGCCTCACTTTGGAATACAACAAAGCTCGTCAGGCTGGTATCACGCAAGAATTGCTGGAAATCGTCGGCGGCGCCGAAGCGCTCAAAGGCTAGTCCACAGCTCTTCGAATATTCGGTATTTCATGTACAGCGAAATTCTCGAGAATTTCGCTGTATCTGTTTTGAGTGCTTTCGCGCGCCTGTGGGCTTTTGCTAAGGTGGTGCCTTGGGGGTGCCTTTGGTTGTTGTTCTGTCTTTTGAGTGAGAACGCCACAGGTAGGCGTTTCAGGCATTTGCCACCCACAGCGAAAAACTCGAGTTTTTCGCTGTGGGTGATTGAGCTTGATTTTGAATATTGGTTAGTGGATTTTTGTGCGCTGGGAGCCAATTGTTGCGGGTGCACTGGATAGTTTGTGGACGCAAGCCAAAATCTGATTGGTCTCTCCAAGAGCAGATAAAATGCCGCCAATCTTTGACATCTCGTTTTTCGCAAACGCCCAAAAGCGCCGGAAATTCATGTTCTTGCTTTCGAAAAGCTTGTACTAGCCAATGTTTTACTGGGCTGCCAATGGCTATAATCTTGGAATGACAATGACAGTAAATATGCCAAACCTAAAAGTAGATATCCAACCGGCCAAAGTCGACGCCGGCAGCCAAACCGACCCAGCCGAAATTGCTGCGGCCATGGCATGCGTATTTGCAGTGCTCAAGTCTCGCGGGCTGGTTGAAAGCGAACCAGAGACAAAACGCGAGTCGAACTGGGGGTTTGCATCCAGGTTGGAAGCTATTGGTGAAGCCGAGGTAAAAGAAAGCCCGGCTAGAACAACCGGCAATGGCAGCCGTTCAAATTGGTGGACTGCCCGCAGTGCTCTTCTTTCCGTCATAGCCGCAATCTCAGGCGTTTTTTTTTATCTGGCATAGCGCTTGCTGCGGATGATAACAGCAGCGATTTGACCGTCGCCGCCGCGCTTCCCGCTTCGCCTTACGCCAAAACATCCTGTGAAGCCGTTGCCGCTTTGCCATCGTATCCGGTGAGTCAGTTGGTGCCTTCCCGCTCTGGACAGGTGATACGAATTCTTTTGAGCCGCGCGTCGAAAACCCCTGATTTAGCTATGATCGACGGTGCCAGCATCATCAATTTGGCTAGCATGCAACCGGCGTACAATGTCGCTGCCGGCAGTCGTTTTCAACTGCGATGTGAAAACAAGCGCCTGGTTTTCTCCGGCGCCGACCAATTCTGTTTGGCGCAAGCGCAGAATTCAAGCGCTATTCGCCAGGTTGTCGCTATGGCACCGAGAGTCTTGCCGCCTCTCTCCGGATTTCAGCCGAATGGAGCGGTTTTGAACAAGTTCTCGCTTGCCTTTGATGTTCCTGCACCTGCACTCAAGCCACCCTCCGGTTCCGACCTTGCTTCTCCAACAGTTTCTTCCGCCCCTCCTGCACCCAGAGGCGGCATAAAACCGATTGGCTATCTGGTAGTTCCTCAAGTAAAGGACGGTCTTCTTTCCTACAATGGGCGGGTCTACCGAGGAGCTATTTGGTTGAAACCGGTGGCAATCGCTGCTGGTGAGGTTTCATTCCAGGCGATCAATATCATTGATTTGGAAGACTATCTGCTCTCTGTCGTTCCTTCCGAAATGCCCACCACGTGGCACTTAGAGGCAATCAAAGCACAGAGCATTGCCGCTCGCTCTTATGCGGTTGCCAATTATTGGAAAAACGAAAAGGAAAACTACGACCTCAAGGACACTACCGACGACCAGGTGTATCTCGGCGTTGAAAGCGAGACAGCATCAGGCAATCGGGCGTGTGATGAAACTGCAGGAGTGGTTCTGAAACACAACCAAAAGGTTATCTCAGCCTTTTTTCATAGCACCAGCGGTGGTGCAACCGAAGCAGGCGAAAATGTTTGGGGCAAGGAAATTCCCTACGTTCAGTCTGTTGTCGACTATGACGACAACTCACCCCACTTCTCCTGGCAGCGACGCTTTACAATCGACCAGGCCGAAAAGGCGTTCGGGCTGAAAACCGGCGCACTTCTTTCCATCCACCCATTTTGGAAAGTGCCGTCCAACCGGGTTAAACAGGCAGCAATCATATCTGTGGACAACACGTCTCTTGTCTCCGGCGAGCGCCTCCGGCAGCTCTTCAAGCTGCCCAGCTCCATTTTTAATGTGTCGTTTGAAGACGGCAGTTACATATTCGCCGGACGCGGCTTTGGGCACGGGCTTGGCATGTCTCAGTACGGCGCCAGAACCCTTGCAGAAAGTGGCTATAATGCAGCCCAGATACTATCCTATTACTATAGGGATGTTTCTGTGGAGTACTTGAACAGGTCTCCAGGCATTTGAGGTCCAAGTGGAAAAGTTCTTAGGGATAATGTCGATGCTCGGCATTCTGAGCGTGCTCATCATTGTGCACGAATGCGGGCACTTTTTAGTAGCGCGGTTTTTCGGCTTTCAGACGCCGGTGTTTGGCTTCGGGCTGCCTTTTGGTCCGTCCATTACGATCGGCAAGAAATGGGGCACCGAGTTTAAAATCCACGCGGCTCTGCTGGGTGGTTATGTCGCTATCCCTGAACTGGGCGACGAATCCAACGCCGACGCGTTCGGACCACCGGAAAAGCCATTCAAAAAGTTCCCGATCTGGCAAAGGGCGTTGGTCGCCGTTGCCGGTGTGACCTTCAATGTCATTTTTGCTTACTTCGTATGCCTCGTGATGGTCATGACGATGGGCGATCCGGTCAGTAGAGTCGTTTCCGGAAATGCCATCCCATCGAATCCAATTGCTTTGAAAGCTGGTTTTAAACCCGGCGATATTCTTGTCGCTATTGATGGCGTGAATGTGACCGGACAGACTGAAGCCATTACTCAGATCAAAGCGCATAAAAGCAAGCCGATGACGGTCACCGTCCGTCGTCCCACGAAGGCACAAGCGGAGGAGATCCGCGACTTGCCATCGAGTGAGCTCACGGAAGAGAAGTACATGGCAAGAGAAAAGGCTATGGAGCTTGTCACTCTGTCTATGACGCCCAACGAGAAGGGGCAAATTGGTCTGGAGTTGAGCGAGGTAGCGCAGTATTACAAGAAGATCGACGGCAGTCCATTTGAGATCGCAGGATATGCCGGATACAAGCTCTATGACTTGACTCACAGCATGCTGGATGCCCTTGGACAGATGGCTCAGGGACTTGCCCAGGGAATGATGGGCGGTGCCAAGAAGGATGCCGGCGCAGCACCGTCTGTAGGTATTGGCGACTTGCACGGTGTCTTGGCGGTGGTTGTTTTTGGCGCGGATGTTGCGCAACAAGACTGGAGCAAGCTGTTCATGTTCACCATCATGATCAGTATGGACCTCGCAATCATCAACCTTTTGCCCTGGCCGGCACTGGATGGAGGTCACCTTGCTTTCATGTTGTTTGAAGCCATTCGTGGCAGACCAATGCATGAAAGAGCCCAGGGAGAAATCGTTAAGTGGGGCTTCATAAGCCTGATCGTGCTGATGGTCGTGATCATGGTTAATGATGTAAGCGCGCTTATGACCGGCAAACTTTCGTTCAAGGCGATGAAAGAGAAGGCTAAAGAAGTGCGTCAGCAGCAGAAAGATGCGGATCAGACCCAGGCTGCTTCGGATGCAAAAGCACCGGCTCCGGACGTCAATCCACCCTCTCAGCAAACCACAGCTCCGGCGCCTGATGCGAACGCTTCTAAAGGAGAAACTCCTCAAGTTGATGCTCCAAAAGCTGATGCTCCGAATGCTGATGCACCAAAAGCTGATACGCCAAAAGCTGATACACCAAAAGCTGATGCGCCAGCTTCTAATTCTTCCGACTCGGGTGTTGCAAGTCCAGGTGTAAAACCGCTGGCGACTCCCGCTCCTGCACACTAGTAAAGGCTGAGGTTCAATAGAGAAACATGGCTCAATACGATTATCGGTGCAAAGACTGTCGAGAGGTTTTCACCGTTGAACGATCAATGACGGCAGAATCGACTGACTGCGCTTGCGACAAGTGCGGCAGCACCGATGTAACCAGAATCTGGAATGCGTTTATTCGCGCCGGTGGCACCACTCCTGATGTCGGACAGGGCACGGCTAAATCATCTAAATCATCAGGCGGAGGCGGCTGTGGCTCTTGCTCCAGCTCTTCCTGCGGCACCTGCCACTAAACTGGCGTGATGCGTTACCTCTCCTTCAGAGTGGCTTTAGGGTGAAACCGTACGACTCGACGCAAAATTTAGGAAGTCCTGGAAAGCTTCTGCGAACCTCAAAGAGATAATGCAAGTCGACAGCTATTTCAACACCATCACGATTCTCTCACTGTCTGTGTTGCTGTCACTGATCGGGCTAATCTGGGTGCGCCAGAAAGTTCCTATAGATTCACTGATGCAAAACCACGAGGTCGGTGGTTACATGCTCTCGGTGGTCGGCACGATGTATGCAGTCTTGCTGGGTCTCGTAGTTGTCGATGCGATGACCCGCTTTCAAGAAGCGCGTACCATTGTTGAAGCGGAAGCAAATAGTCTTGCTGACGTGTTCGTTTTGTCGCGACGTTTTCCCGAGGAAAAACAAAAGAAAATCGAGTCGATTTGTCTTGATTACGTGACTGAAGTTGTTCAAGTTGAATGGGAATTGATGGGTACCGGAGACAAGAGCTTCAGAGCACGAAAGCTAGTCTTCGATCTGATCCACGAAGTTATTGATTTCGAGCCAGTGACTGAAAGCCAGAAGGCTATTTATCCGATGGCGGTGGAATCAGTTTGCAATCTTTGGGATAACAGGCGGGCTAGAACCAATATTTCGGATAATGGTATGCCTGTTGAAGAATGGGTGGTCCTTAGCCTTGGAGCTGTCGTTTGTACGGTCTTTTCGTACTTCTTCGGCTTGAAGAACTTAAAAGCGCAAATCATCATGACGGCACTTTCCTCGTCTCTAATTGCGCTGAATCTATTTCTTGTTTTGATGTTCGGCTATCCATTCTCAGGCGACATGAAGATCAAGCCTGACGCCCTGTACGTCGACAAACTCATTTTCGAAAGACTGCTTGGTATCAACAAGAAATACGAACTGTAGGGACGATGCCATGCATCGCCGCTACAAGAAGGGCGCGTGCAACGCGCCCCCACAACCTTCTAGAAAATGTCTTGATCTAAACCTGCGATCACGTTCTTGGTGTGCCTGCTTGTGCTGGAGCGCCCAGAATCTGGAACGAGTAGGCATCCGGTTTTCGCGCGGGGTTCGAAGGTGCCTTTCACTTCCCAATGCGCTAGTTCTACGCCGTCATCAACAAAGTCCTTTTTCGTGTAATAGCGTTCGATCTCTTTGCGATACGCTTGTTTGCTGAGCGGTTTAGATGCAACGATTACACTTTTGGAGATAGGCGCGGAAGCGGTTTCTCCAATCTCTTTTGCAACCTTGCCTAACTGTCCAGGTAGATTGGCGATCGTTTCACCCGTCTCTTTTGCTGTTCCTTCAATTCCTCTTGCGGCGCCGCCGAGTCCTTTGCCGACAGCTTTTCCAAGATAGCAAACGACCTGTCCGATACCATCGAGACCTAGTTTGTCGGCTGCAGCTTTGGATAAATCGATTACGCGCTTGCCATGATAGGGACCACGGTCGGTTACGGTAACCTGGCATGTTTTGCCGTTAGACGGATTTTCAACCAACAATCTTGTTCCGAACGGAAGGGTTTTGTGCGCGCAGGTCATGCTATGCATGTTATAGCGAGAACCTGATGCAGTGCGCCGTCCATGGAATTTCCCACCGTACCATGAAGCGATGCCTGAAAATAGTTGTTTGAATGGTTGGTCGATACTAGACGCAAATGCGGCATTGGTTGTAACGAGAGAAGACGTGACCATGAAAGCCACTAAGAGCGCGACGCTCTTTCTTTTGTCTCTATTCATTTACTCAATCCTCGGTACACAACTCACGATGTGAGCAGCGTTAGGGCGACAAGCCCTAAATGCGACTATCAAAATGATCCCCGCCGCTCGCGCTGCTGTCCGTGTTTCCCTCGACAAATGAATACAAGCGAAGACCGATACAGCCCATCAGGTGCCTGTTTTTCTTTTGTCAGTTGTGGGACAAAGTGATTTTTCGAAAGTTCCCGAAATGGTTTCTAAGCTGAGCCAGTATCTAATCAGCTAAAAGTTGTGAATGGACGTATGCGTCTAGGTATCAGCGTTTGCGGCTGACGTGCGACTTGTTTAAGTGTCGGTTAAAAATCTTAGTTAGCTTTCAATAATGTGCGGAACCTAAAGCAGTTCTCACAAATTAGCAGGTGAGCTCGCCCTTCAATTCCATGTCGGCGGCAATCAACTGGCGTAACTCCAACTCTTCTTCTTCGGAAATTGCAAACGACTCGGAATCATCAGGAAACTGTTTGCTTTTCACATCATTTGCATAGCTAACGATTGCATCGGTACAAACGTCTGCCAGATTGGCATAGCGCCTCACGAAGCGCGGTTGGAAGTCGGTAAATTTGCCAAGTAAATCGTCGGTGACTAAAATCTGTCCGTCGCAACCGTTGCCTGCGCCGATACCAATAGTAGGGATTTTCATCTCTTCGGTGAGAATTGCTGCCACCGCTTTCGGTACCATCTCTAAAACGACACTGAATGCACCGGCTTCTTCCAACGCCTTGGCGTCGCGTATTAGTTTCACCGCGTCTTCGGCAGTTTTTCCCTGGACTTTTGTTCCACCCAACCCGTGAATGGACTGAGGTGTGAAACCGAGGTGACCCATGACTGGGATACCCATTCCTACGAGTCTTTCGACGATTTCTAAGTTCAACGGCGTGGCGCCTTCCAACTTAACCGCGTGCGCTTCTGCTTCCTTGATGAAACGTCCAGCATTGGTTATCGCCTGTGTGACTTCGACTTGATAGCTCATGAAGGGCAGATCAGCAACGACCAGGGCGGTCTTGACTCCGCGGGTGACGGCGCGCGTATGATGGAGCATCTCTTCCATTGTCACGGCGTGCGTGGTGCGATGACCCAGAGCAACCATGGCTAGACTGTCACCGACAAGTATTACGTCAACGCCCGCGCGGTCGACGATTTGCGCTGTCGAATAGTCATAGGCGGTCAGGCAGACGATTTTTCGACCCTCACCTTTGTATTTCAAAAGTGTGTGGGTGGAGACTTGCTTGGTTGACTGAGTGTGTTTTGACATGGTTATTGTTTCCCTTGTGGGCCTAATGATAACCGAAATAAATTCCGGCACAGTAAGCCTTTTTAATACTTGAGAGCCGGTCCGAAAAACTGGTCTTTAATATCCGCGCTTTTTGAACTCGACTTCACGAGCGCGCTGCCTGACGTCGTCTTGCTGAATACTGACGATGTGACGAGGGTCGTAGGGGTACTTGCCGTCAAGCTCGTGGAACTTTTGATACATCATGCCTGCATCACTAGCCAGGCCCATCTTTTCGAGGATCACACCCAGATTGAAGTAGGCAGCTCCGAATTGCGGCTTCAATTGCTGCGCTTGCTGATATTTTGCGATGGCGCCGTTCAAATCTCCTGAGATTTCCGACAGCTCACCCAAATGCTGAACAGCTTCGTAGCACTCGGGGTTCATCTCAAGAATGCGACCGAATGTACGTTTTGCACTTTCATAGTCGGCGCCTTCAATCTCGAAAACACCCTTCTTTATAAGCGCCTGCACTTCCGCCATGTCGTATACCGGGCCCTTCTTGCGGGCGCCGCTGCGCAACGCCTTTTCGAGATTTTTGATCCTGAGCATCGTGTTCACCCTGTCCACGCTGTTTTGCATGGCAGCCGCCTCTTTATATGTATCGACCGCATCGATGCCCAAACCTTTCACTTCCAGGCTGGCCGCTTTGTAGTATTTGAGTTTGTCCAGTGGGATGGCGGGATATTTCTTTGATTCTGCGTATACCGGCGTGATTTTTTCAGCTTCTCTCATTGCCAAAATGCAACGGTCGACATCACCGCGGTAATAACGCAAGCGGGCAAACTCATAGTTGGCGGCAGCAAACTTCGCATCGCACTGAAGCGCCTTTCGATACTGGGCTTCAGCAGCATCGAACTGCGAGTTGCCGCAATAAACATTGCCCAAATAGTAGTGAATCATCGGGTTGTCGGGAATGAGCCTTTCAGCTTCTTGCAACTTGGAAAGCGATTCTGAAATATCGCAAAGACCGGACGAATACTTTTGGTACATTGCCAAACCAAGATCCTGGTAGGCGTCGAAATAGTTTGGATTGCACCGGATTGCATCGTTAAATTGCTCGATGGCACTGTCTAGATCGCCTTTGTCTCTGAGCATCTCTCCCAGGTGGTAGTGCGCATCCGGATACTTGGGATTGGTTTTGATGCACTCTTCGAACGCGCGTTCGGCTTCAAATGTTTTTCCTGTTTTTCTCAGGAAAAGACCGTAGTTGTTTCGGCACTCGACATAGTTGTAATCGAGAGTGAGAGCCGATCCGAACCACATATTCGCGTTGTACTGATCGCCTGCCTCGGCGTATGCAAGCGCAAGCATATGGCAAACCTTCTTATTGGACGGATCATCATTCTGCGCCAATTTCAGATAATTGACTGCCGCAACGTAGTCACCGATTTGAAATGCTTGCTGCCCCTTCTGATAATTCGAAGCTGCTCGACCGCGGTTGACGCCCGGGGAGTCCGGGTTCATGTATTCGCGCTGGGCGAATGTTTGGCCGCCGTTTAATACCAGAGTTGAAAGCATCGCCAGCACGGCAAACGTTTTCACAACCGAGTTGTTTTTGGACCTTTTTGACATGAGGCCGAATGATCTAACTCCATCTCCGAAGCCAAATCACATATTACCGTAAATGAAATCTACGCGCCCTCTGCCTTCTTTCCAAGAGAGAGCGCTCATCGAACAGAGTGTCGAAAGGAATGAATTATCTTTGGAAGTTTCGGTAGGGGCGGCATTCTTGCTGCCCGCGGGCGACGCATGGCGCCGTCTCTACAATAGCGGGCGCATGCAATGCGCCCCCACGATTATCTGCCTTGCTGTTGCTGGAGCAGTGCCTGGCGCTGCTGTTCGGCTGCCATGAGCTCGGCTGAGTTCATGCGAGTTTTCAGTCTTTGCGACAGATTCATATCGCCGTCGGGCAACATGGCGGTCGAGGTTCCTGCAACAATCGGTGTGGAGTTGCGGTTTGCCCACCAGCGCATTTCGTTCTGACGTCCAACCAAATTGATGGCGCCGTTTTGGAACGAATCGCGCAGTGCCGATGCACGTGCTTTCAGAGATGGCAGCAATTCTACCGGTCCGTTGGCACCGATCAAAGAGTGAACGTGCGGGTCGCCCGTTTCGAGATAGAGTTGACGCATGTGGTCGGAGAATTCTCTGACCGTCGCGTGTGCTTTCTTCGGGTCCATGCCGGCTTTGATCAGCTTCAACTCCGCAGGCAGACCGGATCCGAATACTTGTGTAATCGTGTAGTCTTGCGTGAATTGCTTCGGATCTCCGACCAGATCTTGCACTTTCTTGCCTTCGGTAATCGCTTTGGCCATGGCTTCGCCGAGACCTTCCATCTTGGCGTAGTTTGACTTGAGCGGCGGCAAGATGTTCGAGAATGTTTTGCCTTCCAGCACCGTGAGCGGTGTTTCCATCTGAGCCGTGATCAATTCGCTGATCACATTGTCCATGGTGTCGCGGTCGATGACGACCTTTTGACCAGGCTTGTCGAGGTTGTACAGCTCGTAATCGCCCTTGGTCGAACCTTCACGCGACAAGCGCAAGAGTGACTTGGCTTGAGCTTCGATAACCGGATCGCCTTTGCCGAGATATTCCATCGTCTTGGCGCCGATCACCATTCTGAGCGCGTCGATGGCGTGCACTTCGAAGCCCATCGGGTTGTCCGGAGTGGCCATCTTGGTGGGGCTGAAGACGTTGGAATTTTCCATCAAGCCGCCGTTGCGACGTCCGCCCATGAGCAATCGGGCTAATGCCACCGGCATGTTGATGCCTGTCCATGCAGTACCGATGATGTCCGATGTGTTTTCGTCTCTGGTGGCGCGCAGGTAGCTTTCGATCAAGCGACCATTCGTCCACTTTTCTTTGTTGACGAGCAATTCTTTTGGAACGCCCTCGGGACTGATGATGGTGGCGACTTCGTTGTATTTCGGTCCGAGTGCCTTTTCGACTGCCTTGGTGAGAACGCCGCCTTCACCGGATTTGTCGAGGAATTTAGCAATCAAGCCGTTCCAGTCATGTCCGATTTCGTGACCGTAAACACCGATTGATGTGGCGCGCTCGCCGGTCATGTTGATTGGGTATTTGACGAGGTCCGGTCCCCAAACAGTGACTTTCTCGCCTGTCTTGGGATCCTCTGTGATGATGCGGCGCATCGTGTACGGTCCGGCGTTGACTGTTTTGCCGTCCGGAGTTCTGACCAGGTCGGATGAAACAGCGAAGAGCGGAGGCGTTTTTCCTTGCAGGATGGTGAACGGATCTTTGATTCCGGCTTCCTTCATCGAGGCGACGAGGAAGGTGAAGAATTCGTCTCCAACCAAGTTCAACTGTTTGGCGAGAGCCTGATTCGGTCCTAATCCACCGGCTTGGCTCTGGGTGGCGGCGTCAGCGAAGAAGCGGAAGAGGTCGTCTACTTGAGCGACGTCTTTGGCTGTGTTTACTTCTTTGCCGAGCGCAAACATTGTGTTGGCTGCCGGATTATGCTCAGGACCAAGAGGGGTTCTGACGCTGTTCGGCTGAACGGCAGTGTAGACCTGACCTTCCATTTGTTGCTTGTAAGCAATGACTGCGGTGTCTTCGGCAGTAATGGCAGCGCGCTCATCGGCTGTGACTACAGCCATGTCTTGCAGATTCTTGACGTTGATTTCGCCGTCTGCCGCTGCTTGCTGCGGTGTTTTGTCATAGGGCTTGGTGCCTGGCTGTTCGTGCGGTTGTACGGTTGTTCCGCCTTCCTGCTTTTTGAATTGATGTCCGGCATGATCGTCGGCAATTTTGGTCATCGCGTCGTTGATGTTCATCACCTGCTCGCGGGCTTTGACCATGCCGGCGAGGGCTTCATCGAGTTTGACATTGACCAGATCCGGAACATTCGGAATCGGATCTTTGGCGCCGATTTGCTCAGGGTTGATGCCCTTTTTGAGCAGAGCAAGTGTGCGATCGAAACCGTGATATTCGCCGTCTGCGCCTTTCAAACCGTGGCGGTAGACCATGTGCGAATCGACTGCTTCGATGTGTTGGCGTTGGGCCTGCTCCATCAAAGCCTTGACTCTTTCGGGCGGAATATTTTCCAGAGGGTTGCGTGCAACCGGCTCTTCTTTCGGCTTGAACTTCGCTGTCCAGCCGTCGATTTTCTCTACGCTGCGGTTGAGGAAATTGCCGACTTTCGATTCGTCGCTTGTCCAAAAACGCTCAACTTTCTTGTCCCATGCAGCAAATTTCGGAGCCAGTTCTTTGCCTTCTACCCACGCGCCCATGCGGTTTGCGTAAGTGTTTGCTGCTGCGGCTGCTTCGCCTGTCTCGGCTGCCGGTGCTGTTTTGCTGAATCTTCCAACGACGTTGTCAGCCCATCCGCCTACTGTTTTGGCGGTGCCGATTGGGTTTTCCAATACTTTGCCGGTCAGTCTTTCTGCTTTGATACCGATGTAACCACCTGCTGCAGCATCAAAGGCGAACATGCCCATGTGATTGCCGAAATTGGTGGCGGCTTGGTTCAATTCTTGTCTGTTTTTCGCATTCGATGCTTCAGCACCGCCCTGCGCGAAAGCTTTGATGCCGTCTACAACGAACATGCCGCCCATGATGGTGGCAACTGCTGCCCGTCCGGCGCCCGTTTTGGGCAAAAATGTCCGCATCGCCACACCGATCGAACCGGCGAAAAGCGCTTTTGCGCCTGCTTCGCCGGGGTTATTCCAGTAGTGACCTACGGTGTTCAAAACGCCTTCCGGCGTTCTCAATATACCTTTTCCGAAGACCGTCCCGTAGCGCTCGAAGCCACTCATCTCTTCGCTTTGAGCGCTGGAAGCATCTTGCGGGATGGCGCCCTGGAGCATCTGACCTGACAAGCTCAGTTTCTCTCGAGCTTGATCGGCGACCTGTTGTCCCTGATTTACCACTGCATTCAAGTCGTCGGTGGCATTGACCAGCATTTGATCGCCTAACGTGTTCCCGCCCATTCAGACCTCCAGCGTTTCCGATGTAACCCAGTGTTACGAGAGATTTAAGACACGCAAAACTGAGTCACCCGGAAGCGCATTCCGGGAAAAACGAGGAGGTTTTGCTTCGATTTCCTAGGGGTGAACCAGTGGGAATCTGCAAGACATGGCTGTAGTCACAGCCGATGAGCGCGCTGCCATTACTGCCGAAG
>DTSE01000074.1 GCA_012965515.1 Candidatus Melainabacteria bacterium
TTAAGACTAAGGCTACAGCGAAAGATTTCATAGTACCGAGCGGCTACCAACCGGTTGCCAACGAAATTCAGTTGTTAATGGGTGACGACTCGTTGGATTTTGATGAGTTAGACAAAGACATCAATGCGCCAAGCAAGAACGGCGGCGCACCGGGCAACCGCTCAGAATCACGAAACAAGAACAACAGCGAGCTGCTGAAGAAGACTCCGTGGGGACTCGGATTCCCGCAATAGCGAGCGCGTAAACAAAAAAGTCACAAGATTTTCCGGAGTTGTTCATTTTGCAGCGATACAGTAACAACGCAGCCTTCAGCTGCACGGAATTTCTAGCAAGCGCGGTTCATGGGAAGTCCGCATTGGAGTATAAACAATGCCACCAGAAGCTACTGACACTACACCACAGCAAAAGGCCGCGGAAGAGAGTATTGCCGTGATCAAAGCTGCTCCTGAAGAGGAGAGACAGCGAGATCTAAGAAGTGAGATGGCCGATGCTCGACATGATTTTTCAACACCTGCCGACTATAACAGATACATCACTGCACTGTCCGGTGGATTAGCCGGAGATCCCTTGCTACCCGAGGTGGCAGTAATAAACAGTGAAGGCGTCAATGTCGCCGACAGTACTTCCGGTCACATATCTGAAACTGATGCTATGAACTCTCATACTGCTGCCGACGATGCAAGAACTTTAAAGGCACTGTATGCAATCGAGTCAGTTCGTCCGGATTTCATTAATAAGCTTGATACCTTTGCTTCCGACGCTTCGAGTAACCCATTAGAGATGTTTATAGACTCAGGTGCTGATGGCAATGTTGGCGATAGGGATCTCGCTGCCTATCTCGAAGACATTGAAGCAAATGTTGGAAGTGCTAAGGCCGACTTGGAAGGGATGACGGCTAAGGATGCTGAGATCTACAAGAAGAATCTGCAGATCTTAAAGGATTCTGGCAAGGACAGTATTGGTCAGGGAACTATTGCCGATCTAGAAAGTGAACTTGGAATTTCCGGTGAAAATAGACGGCAGCAGTTTGAAACTATATATGGTGCTGTCGATTCCTCTAAACCCGCAGTCACACCCGCCTCTCAAGAGAATGTTGAGAACGGCGTAATTCAAAGATATGATGGAAACAACGGTGGATCTCGTGGTTTTCACTGGGACCAGAGTGGACATCTCGATGCGTTCAATCAAACCAACAAAGACGGCATGTTGAGCGAGTATCGAAAGACCCCGGACGGTTGGACTGTGAGAACAAAAACTGGAGATGCGGATTGGACGGCTCCGGAACCATGGAATGGAAAAGCACCATTCTTAGACAAGGATGGCAATTTCGGATTCTATGTGCAAGATGATGCACATCCTGATGACCCGAACAAGCTACGAAAGGTCATCTACGATAAGACTGGAAACGTAATACTCGCGCCGGATAATCCTGCCGCTGCTGTTGATCTCGCAGGTACGAATCCCGATGGAACTCCTGTTGCCATCGCTGGTTTGAACAGGGCTGAAACATTGGGTGCCGGCCAAACTGGCACGATAGGCGATCTGCCTGTTCAGTACGCAGACGGCTACAAACAAGTGCCTGGAGCACCAGCAGATGCAGCCGATCCCAACAGAAAGGACACACACGCGGAATACACAATTGCAGAAGGAACCAATCTGACTGAGATTGCCAGAAAGGCTCTTCGTGTTCAACCTGGTCAACCGGACCCTGCGAACCTCCAGGCTGTGATCGATCAGCTTGCTAAAACCAATGGCTATGCAGATCCGAACATGATACCTGCCAATGCTCAGTTGGTTGTGCCTGTTGACCTCGTTCGATAGGACGCAGAAGAGTCAAAATTTTCCGAAGCCGACGCTGCCGGGACGCTCAACAAAGCAATTTGTGAGTCCCGGTAGTTGTTTGTGTACAGGCAACCTGGGAGCGCGGGCGGCTCGCCCGCACCGAAGTCCGGCGCGATGCAACGCATCGCTTGTCCGCGTAGCGGCGCATTGCATGCGCCTTTCGCGCGGGCGGCAAGAATGCCGCCCCTACAAAAAAGCAACGTCACAAAGATCAAAGCAAGCATCTTGGATGCTTGCTTTGTCGGCGCATTAAGGTTTGTCGTTTACATCTGCGAAAATTGAGTGTGCCGGTTAGTCTTGAGGATACTGGCTAGAACATTGTTCTCTGCGGACTTGCAAGAGGCGCTTTCACAACTACCTGCGGTGTTTCATGAGCATTCTCAGGCAGCGAGTCTGAGGTAGCGGGGCTCATGTTCATCGGTGGCGATACATCTATGACAAGACCTTGTGGCAGGTATTGCTCAGTGGTGTCTGACGGTGCGGCAATACGTGCGTGATCCGAATTGAAAGCATGGCTGGTCATATCAATGCCAAAGTCTGCTACTGGAGCACTATCTGCCGGATTGGCAGGGAAGTCCGATGAGGAGCCACTTTTGTACATACAGTACCTTCTTCTTTTAGTAAACGTGAATCACAACAAACTGGCAAATCGCCACTATGACTCTACGTTTTTACGGTTAAAAAGAACGGACTGTTTTGTGAATAATTTGCGTAATGTAGTGTCGGCGCCATGCGTCGACCGTTGCAATATGCGGTCGACGCATGGCGTCGACCCTACGCTACTATTCACTTAGTAGCCTACGTACGCGCCTCCTGATGCAGTTGCTTTGATACCAGGCACCTCTTGCAGCGAGCCGTATCTGCTTACCGCGTAGTTTACTCCGGCTGCGATGTTTGCAACAGGATCGAAGATATTGTTGCTTGTCCCTTGCACGTGATACGAACTGAATGTTGATCCGATGGTTTGCATCAAGCCTCTGGATGGATCACCTTTGGCCGCATTGCTATCGGTGTTGTTTTGCGCATTTGGATTGCCGCCGCTTTCCTTCTCGATTATTTTCAGAATCGCTTGCATGTTCTCGGGCGTTGCTTCGATTGGCGGCAATCCTTGTGCTGCACGCTGTGCATTGAGAAGTTCCAACGCCTGTTCGATTTGAGACATCAACTCTGGTGTACCCATCGCCGGCATGTCTACAGGATTACTTTCAACGGCGCTATCTCCAATTGGAGTGCTGCCCCCGATGTTCGGTTCTGCGCCCGTGCTGCCAACCGGATTGCCCGGGTTGGCTTGGTGCCAGGCTTGTTGATTTTGGTCCGGAGCGGGAGCTTCATGCTGCGGCGGTGAGAAATCGATTTCTCCTCCGGTAGGAGCAGGAGGGGTCATCGTGGCATCTATGTGAAAGCCATCTTTGCTGTTCGGACCAATGAGTTTGTCCGCCGCGACTTGCTCGCCCGGCTCAATTTCACTGATGTAGAGATTTGGCAAATAACCTTCTTGTTGAAGTTTGGCGTTTACCAGCATGAGATCCTGTTCGAAGTTTTTGCTGTTTGACCTCAGTTCGTCCAATGTCTGGAATATCTCTTGGCGCACGTGATCATCAAGTTCGATAGGACCTTTCTTTCCCAAGTCCTTTTTGATTTCTTGAACTGCTTGCGTGGTGGCCTCATTTGCTGCATTTCCACCAGGAAGCGCAGGCACCGGTATTTCGCCCTGCGACAGCGCTTGCGGTGGAACCAGCCCTGGCTGAGGCGCAGCTGCTTCAGTTGGCGGCGGTGGCATTCCGGCGTCTAGTTGCCTTGGTGGCGGCGCACTCGGAGGTGGTGGAAACTCCGGTTGCAGCGTTGCTGGAGCCGGTTCAACCGGTGGTGGTGTGGGATTTTCCAAGAAAGGCGGCATTTTGTTTTACTCCGAATTGTCTCTACTGAATTGGCGCTTTGGTGGGGGATGTCTTCTCGTGCACAAAGTGAATAACCGCAGGCGCAGCGATTAACCCGCCTGCGATACTGAGAGGAAGTTTGTATCGTGGCGATAGCATTCCTAGTCCAGTTAAACCTGTTGTTATTCCAATATCTCGACGCAGAGCCGGTAGGGCTTCGCTGCCGGGATTTCTGATAAAGGACGCAATATCTCCAAACTCGTCGATATATCCACGTGTTATAGGATTTCTTCCGAGCAGTTCATTCATCACTTCCTTTTGATTTCCAACTTTTACATTGCCGTTGTTGTCGACCTGCATTCCAACATTGATATTTGACGGCGCAAGCATCAGCCACCGGAGCGGCTTGGGCACAGGATTATCGAGATTGAAGTTGTATGTGTGACGTCCTTTGTCGTCTTCTACATCCGTCAAACTATTCAGGTTTGTTCTGAAATTGCGACCAAGCGCACGAACATCGAGAGAAACTCCTTCGATGTTGTTGAGCTTCGGATTGCCTTTTTCGCTGTCGAGATGGAATTTGACGTCATCCAGCGTGAGCGACTCGATAGTGCCGATACCTGCTTTCTGGTGTATAGCAAACTCACTAGGTCCGTTTGTCTTAAGCTCAATTTGGTTTCCAGTTTTTGATAGCTCGGTGCTGTTTTCAATAAAGTCTGTGATTGGCGTTTGCAACTTGCTGCCAAGTTTATCTTCGGCATCCTCTAGAATCTTTGCCGGATAAATCGATCCATTTGGTAGCATGGCCGCGTGCGTATAGAGTTTCGCCACATCATCTGCAATTCCGTCTGCTCCACGCTTTTGAATGTTGTTTAGAACACCTTGCAATGGGTTAGTTCTGACGTCAATCAGCTCTTTTGGATCGTTCGAAGGTGCGACATCTCCTTCTGCTTTCGGGTGCTCCTTCAAAAAGTTCCAAATTTTGTCATATACCTGGAATTTCTCTTCAGGCGTGTGTCCGCTGTCTTTCAGCGTAATCTCGTCAACGGCGGTTCCGTTCTGCGCGTTATGGAAATGCTTTTCGGTAACATCGCCATTCACTTTTACGGTGCCGTTGCTTGTAATTCCATTTTGTCTCTTCCAAAAATCAGTCGCGAATTGTGGCGTATTGAACGTAGGAATACCAA
>DTSE01000075.1:0-17311 GCA_012965515.1 Candidatus Melainabacteria bacterium
TTACGCCCATCGGGAACAGGAAGCCGCCACCGAGCTGCCCGCCGATATCAGCGACTTGTCCAGGAAGTCCTGCCGACTGAACCTGCGCGCGATACTCTGGTGACTGAAGGATCTCTCCAGGCGATTGAGGGATACCCAAGGAGTGCAGCCAGTCAGCCGCGGTAGTCCGCTGCTCAACAGGGACGCCTTGCTGCGCGACGCTCCCCGCTGCATTCGCCAGCATTTCTGGCGTCTCTAGAAAACCTAGAATGCTACTGCGCAGTGCCAGTTCTGCCGGATTGACATTCACGGTGGCACCAGCCTTCAACGGCTGACCCGGTTGAATTCTTTGCGGTTGCGGGGCTGCATCAGGGTTCGCGAAGAAAGGAAGTTGCGAATCATTTGATCCGCCAATTCCCAACTCTTCTTGCGCTGGTATTTGCGGCGCCGATTGCTGTTGCTGTTGAAGCGCGCCTTTCACCATGTCGGGTGTGAAAAGGTTTCCCATTATTTACCACCTGCGAGCTTGTTGAGGATTTGCGCGATTTGCTCTGGCGTTGCGTTAGGATGTTGCGCCGCAATGGCGGGCGCCAGGATTGCAGCGGCTTGCTGAGGATTTTGTTTCGCGTTTGCCAATATCTGGCTTTGTTGTTGGTCCAGCTTCACAAATTGAGCCGGTTGTTTTACGACTTGTTCAATCGGCACGGCGGGTTGCGAACCGCGAGCCAACCATCCCAGCGGGTCAAAGGGCTGCGGCGCAGCGGGCGCCGCGCCTTGTGGCATAGCCCCAGGCTGCGCCGTTTGGAATGGTGATCCAGAAATGCCCGCGCGACTTCCAAGAGCCTGGAATGCCTGCATAAGTGCAGGATCATTCGCATAACTTTCCAGAATTCCCGGATACGCTTTTCCGCCAAATTGCTGCGTCTTGACGCTATTTGCCATTGGCTGCTGCATTCTTGAAAGAAACTGGCTAGCCGCGTCAGATCTGTTTTTCGCTTGGGTCTCCGCAAAGGTTTGACCAAATTGGTTCTTCTGCTCGCCAAACTTCTCCTTGTCCAGTTCGGCATTGTCTCTGGCTAGACCCAACTTGGCTGCGTCAATTTGCATTCCAAACTTGTCTTTTTGTTGATTGGATTCTTCGGTACTCTGAGCCCTCTTCTCCTTGGTGATGTCCATGTTGTTACCGAAGTCTTTATCGGCTGCACCGATCTTCAGTTCTGCACCCTTCTGCTGGATTCCGATCAGCTTGGCAGTGGAATCAGTAGATCCCTGCAGGGCTTTGAGAATATCGTCAGAAGTTCTGTTTTGGTAGTTCAGGTTTGCGTTCTGACGCTCCATGTTCATCTTCATCAGCGCGGAAATATTTTTAGCGCTCTTTGGTGAGATGTTTTCGTAAAGCGAGGCAAGATTGACCAGCGAGTTGTTAAAAGCCTGTTTGTTGGCTGCTCTCTGTTGCTGTCTTCCTTTTATTCCTTCTTGCAACATCTGGCTAGCCTGAAGCGCTCCGATTGCATTGTTGCCGCTTCCAAAAGATCCCATAGCCGGAATGACGATGGAGGCCGCAAACTGCTGACCAGCGTCCCACCCTTTGCCAAAGCGTTCGCCGACACCATTCCCAGAATCCATGTTTTGCAGGATCTGCTGCTGCAAGCGCTGTTGAAAATACTGATCAAAATCGGACTGCGGCAATTGGTTTACCCTCGGAAAGGGCTCCGGATTTTGCTGTAGAGCATCCATCTTCATTTGCGCAAACCGCTGATTGATGTCAGAGAGTCCGCGAAGCTGCGAGAGGTCTTGCTCGGAAGGACCCTGCGCCATGCTTTGCAGATTTGGCGCTTGCGGCAAAGTGACGTCCATTTTCGGAGTCATCGGAGGCGCCAAGAAAGGAATTTGCTGCGGCTGAGCTTGTTGCGGTGCCATACTCTGATAAGACACTGGTATTGCTGCCGGTGCTTGCACAAGGGATGGAACCATAGGCGGGGGTGGCGGTACTAACCCGTTGTTTTTTCTCATTAGAATCTAAAACCTCCGCCAGCCGACGCGATAGAAAGCGGTCGAGTAAATGATGGATCAAGTGAGCCGAAGGCGCCTAGAGAACTCGGCATGGTCGGATTAGAGCCACCACTTATTCCGGTTGGAGTGCTTGATCTCCTGCCGCCCATAAATGTGTTCGCCAGTCCGCCTCCCAATCCGAATAGACCGCCAACAAGACTGGCTCTTGCTGCTGCTTTTGCACGTTCAGCTTCGGCTTCTATCTTCGCCTTGTTGTCGTACATGTTGCCGAGTATTCCAGCCGATCCAAGCTGAAACTGATTGAGCATTCCAAGGCGGCTGGTGTTAATTCCCTCAACGCCCAGCCCTCTATCGACATCCAGTTGATTTTGCTGTTGAGCAATTCTGGCCTCATTGCCGAATAGCGAATCTCTCCGAGCGAGAGTCTGATTGATGAGCTGGTTTCGATAGTCTTCGCCGCTGAAGAAAGCTTGGTTTGCTCCTTGAGCTTGGAGATTAGAGATCGCGGTAGCACCGAAGGTGCTGTCAGCGTTCCCCCTCTGCTGTTGAGCCATTCTTTCCTGGTCCACCAGGGGGTTGATAGCTTGTCTGTAATACTCATCTCTGTATCGCTGTGCTGCATCTTGTCCAAAGACGGGATTGTCACTCGTCGTCCTCAGATCCGTCGGCAAAAGCGAGTTGCTCTTCAACGCTGACTTGACGATACCTTGGGCGCTCATCGCTTGGGGTACGTTCGGTGTCAATCCTGCTGGCAAACTGGTGACCGGATTTAACCGGCTCATCGTGTTGTACAGCAACTGCTGGGAGCTTGGTCCGGTTGTTTTTGGTCCTGAAACCATTGAGAATTTCCGTATAAGTAGGGTTGATTAACTCATACAGAAACATATCGACCAAACTGCCCGAAAGCTGCATCTCATAGCGAAGCTCGCCAACACGCCTAAATCCTAGATTCTCTAGCAAGCGAATAGCGGATTTATTGATCTTTGCGACTCGCGAAGTGAGTTTGACTAATTTGAGATCGTTCCAGGCGTAATCGAGAACATCCTCATGCATCGCCTTCCGGACTGCGCGAAGACGGGGAATTGACGCGCCCTCTCTAAATGCGGGGACAATGTAACCGCCGAATTCTGCATGACGCCCTGGAAGCACATCAGAAAAGACAGCGGCGCCCATCACGCCCTCTTGATCGTCTTGAACAAGAAGGGTTTCGCAACTTAGAACTAGGTACTTCAAATAATCAGCAACAGGAATGCGAAACATGTCGTCAATGAAGTTCGGCTCCGAGAGCATATCGACAATATGGTCAGCATATTTCGCCAGGAGATCATAGCGATCCTTGAAATACTTTTCTTGAAGATTGGCGGGCAGCTGCTTTCCTTTTAGGCTGGAAGCGATCCATGTAGTCGGGTCCATTAGAATGCGTCCTCTGAGCTGATCTCAGGATTCACGTCCATTTCGACCGGGACCGGTTCCTGAGCCATTATTGTGAGAATCTCGTCTTCGTCCATCGCATCAGCCTTCTGCTCAAGCCTCTTTATGCCCTCTCCAACGTTGCCGACCAGCATGAAAACTTCCTCGTTTGTCAGCTCTGCCGACATCGCGATCATTACTTTTCGCTTCAAGGGATCTTTCTTGCCTTCGGTTTGACGCTTGGTGACGCCAAGCAATTCCGCCTGGTGCTTCAACAGTGACGCGATAGGGCCGCCTGCCTTGGGATCGATCTTTTCTTCGACTAAGCCAACAATGATCTCCAGCTCTGCTTGCCGGAGCGATTCTGGATCGTCAATTGTTTTGATGGACGCAACTATATTCGTGACTTGTTCTGACTTCTCGCATTCCAGCTCCAAGCGGAGTCTGTCAAGCTCGTTTTGTCTTTGCTTGAGTTGCCTGTCCTTTAACTGAAGATACGAGAGATCTTCTTGTTTTAAGCGTGCAATCTCAGCTTTCGCTACCGAAGCTGGATCGTGGGTATTACAGTAACCAGACTCAAGAGCCCACTTTATACATGGCGAACCGTCTGTCTTCAGCCCCTTGCACTTTTGACTCATCGTTTATTCCTGCACTCCTGGCACCATGACTGAACAAAAAGCTTCTCTCCAATTTTTCGATAACCGAATTCGTAGAAAACGCGGCCCGTTTTCTTGCACTTAGGGCATACCTTCTCTTCGCCTGCTAGCTTCGTGAAGAAGCGAGAGCGCATACGTGCCGGATCTTGATCAAACATCTCGGCATACTCTTCGAAGCGCTCGCTATAAAGGAATTCGATCAGACCTTCCAGTGTGAACTTTAGCGTGTCACTAAGAGACGGCAGCTTCTTTCGCTGTCGCTGCTGTTGTCGTCCAAGCTTCCGCCCGATCTCTTCCACCTGCCGATTCGTGGAAAGAAGAAAGACGTGAGCGAACGCCTTCATCGGGTCTTTGTAGAGTTGAATAACTTCATCGTTATCGTTAGCCATCACGGATGATACTACCGAATTTCTTGACACATGGGAAGATATCTGTTTTGATTCTATTGCCGTAGTTTCGGCTGCCTGCCAAGCATAAAAATGCCAGTCCTTGTGCCCTCGTGCTCGGACTGGTATTTTATTTATGCCACCACCTGTAAAGGCATATCCACTACCTATGACACAATCACTAAAGAAAAAATTCCATAAATTCACTACCTACCTGCGTGTTAGAGATCCAGAAGACGAGAGAAGCGCTGGAAGATTCGTATCGGGTTCTGCGGAAACAGAATTTGAGATCTTGGTCGATCTAACAACAATCACTGCCGTTCAGCCGCAGGCGATTTTCTCCGCAGTGTTCCCGGATTCTCACTTCCTTGGCTCCCGCGTTTATCTATTCGGCGTCCCCGGTGTCAATTACATCGCTGTAAAAGAAAACTTGCAGCAAATGGAAGAGATCTTGAAACGCGTATGAACTGGTTAACAATCGCATTGACGGTTTTGGTTGCCTGCTTAGTGAGCGCCGGATTTTATCTGAGCGTTGCCACGCTAATCCGTCGAAATTTCTGAGGACAAAGTAGCGGAGAAAGCAACCAAACACGAGAGCCGCCCCGTTACATTGGAGCGGCTCTCTCTTTTTTAGGTTTTTGGTTGCGGGAGTCAGATTTGAACTGACGACCTCCTGGTTATGAGCCAGATGAGCTACCAGACTGCTCTATCCCGCGATGGAACCCCAGATGTCTTAACCCAGCAGACACGCCCCTAGAAGGCTATAGCACTGAGGTACTGCTTCGGATAAAAGGTACTACGGGCGGTGCCCGGTGTCAACTACCCTTTTGCCTTTACGCCCGTTAAGGGATCAGGCTTCTTTGCTGGTTGAGCAGGTAGAGGTGTATGTATTATCGGTGATGGCGCTACCTCTTCAGTCTCGTCTTCCTCGATCTCCGGCTCCCGCGCAAAGCGAACGCCCATAATGTCAGCCGAAACTTCCATAGGTGTTCTTTCCGTTCCACGAGCAAGGCGCACAATGCAATCGAGGATGTTTTGTGCATTCGCGCGTACGTGCATCTGGCCGTAGAAGGATACGGTCATCGGCACGCATTTTTCCGTGGGCTTGCCTTGTGAGTCTAGGTAGACGAAGTTGTCCTTCATCTTAAAAATCCAATGCTCGGTGTTATCTACTTCCTTGATGTGCTTCTCAAGCTCGACACCTTTTCTTCTTAGATATTCAACCAGATGAGTGTGCTTGATGTCGTCCATCACTCTATGAAGCAAGTCGCACCAGTGGTGTGCATATCGCCCAACAAGTTGCGATCTTTCCTCTTCCGACATAGTGAAATCCATGATCTCTCCTTTTGTTAGTGTGCGACGCGATTCCTGCTTTATTCCTCCAGGGCGTCGGGGTCGTAAGCCATTCCCTTTGGAGTGAGCATATATTGCTTCACTAAAAAGCCCTCTGCAACAAGCAGCGAAAGTCTGCCGTTGATTCCGTTAAAAACGTCCAGGTCGTCAGGGTTTGCCTTGACGTATTCTTCCTTGAGTTCCTCAGCCGTAAAGGGCGAGGAGAGTTCTTGCGCCTTCAAAAGCGTACGGCTGTGTACATCAGCGAGATGTGACATTGTTTTCTCCTTTATTTGAGATTGGGGTCTGTGTCATAAGGGTCAACCGTTGCCCTCATTTCTGTTTTCATTGACTGGAGGATCTCTGGAAATTTGCCGATCTGCAGTTCTTCTGATGTGATTCGCCGCGACAACCGAGCACCTTTGTAGGTCCAGGTTAGCCGTACGAATGTTGTGCCATCTGCTTCGCTGTAGATTGCCTCAGTGTGCCGCGTTCCATGTGGCAGTATTTCGTTTGCTTCTTTGAGCACTATCGCGCACATATAGCCGCCAGCGAATAGCAATAGACCACTCATTCTGAGATCCTCCAGTGTTTGCGTTTTACCCTACGGTTGCGCCGTCAGGTATGTTTTGAAGAACGCCCAGGACCGCCCTCGCAATCTCGTCAGCAAGCGCCGAAAATTGCAATTGAGGTTGTTGAAGGACCGCTCCTTGTATTTCTGGTGGCGGCGTGAAGTCAGTTTGCTGTGCCGCCTGGATAGGCTGCTGGATCTGTTCGACGCGTTCCGCTTCCGCTTCATGTTTGAGAAGGAAGTTTATAACTACATCTGGATCTGGCTCATTCTCGATTGTATGAGAGAAACCGTCGTCATCCTTGGTTCTGACGGCGCCGTTGTAGACCACGGTTCCATCTTTTAAGCTCATACTGACGACGCTTCTCTTGAGGCTTAAGAAGTTCCTGGCGCTGACTGACCTGTGTAAGACTAATTTGAATTCGTTGAGCAGATCTTCATCATCTGAGCTGATGGATCTCATAGCTGCTAGCAATAGATCGTTTAGTTTTGGTGCTGTTTCTGGAAGCATATTCTCTCCTTGGTGGTGGGATGGACGACATGATCGGTCTCAAGACAAACGCAGCAAGCTTCCTTGCCTTCAAGAAAAGCAGCAAAATATTCCCGGCACTGATGACACCAAAGACGCTCGAAATAGTGTGCAAACGCAAAGCCGTCTTCGCGTCTGATTACGCTGCCGGTATTGATCGCGGCAAGACTTCCACACTTCGAGCAGTTTTTTTTGTCGGGCAAATATACTTCGGATATCTAGAGGCTCGAAGCCTAATGATTGCGCGTTTTGGGATTAAGTGACCGGTGCGTCAGTTAATGTGGATTTATTATCGGTGCCACCATTTGCGGTGTCAATGGGTTTGACTACCGGCTGCCCGATCTCGTTGAACATCACTTCCTCGCTGTTTACTTCTGTGATGTAGTTTTCCAGCTCGTCTTGGTCGTCAAAAGTCATCTCGCCCTTGTGGATCAGCAGGGCGTGATTGGAGATTGCTAGAGCGGTTTCGAGCTGGACCACTCGCTCGTGGAGAAGGTGAAAGAATTCCGGAGTTACTTCGAAATGCCCACGGTCATTCTTCCACTGCACGGCTAGAACTTGCGTTAGTATCGAGCTAAGCGGACCGTAATTGTCACTCGCCATCTGTAACTCCTTCTAAAAATGCTGGCTCTTCCTGAAATGGTCCAAAATATTCGGGACCAATAAAGGCTTCGATTTCCATCTGCCTGCCGCTATTGCGATACGCTTGAAGCCTCTTGTATTCGGCTTCTTTGTTCAGCTTGATTTGCTCGCGACGTTTGCGCAAAGTCTCTTTTGAGATTTGCCTCTTCCAGCGAAACACCCATTTTTTACGAGTCGCCATCGATTAGATCTCTCCATAGAGCAGCTTCGACCGCGGTATCGATCGGGGGATCTTTCATTCGCGAATATGCACGCAAAAGTGCAATACCTAGGTCGCGGTCTGCTTCGTTTCTCGTTTCCTGGAAGGATGCTTTCAGATAGTTGTACAGCCTGACACCTTCCTTCCGTGCGGCTTCTTCTGCGACAGATCGCAAGAATTTCAAATTGACTTCTCTTTGGGGTTCGCCCAAAGTTTTGGCGAGCAGCTGAACACCGGAGTCAATCATCTCGTTCCTGGACGCAAAACCATATTGAGCGTAGTTTGCGATGATCTCGCGAATCTCGACACGAGGGTAATAGCTGACCTGATAGCGCTCGTCTTTGGTTTTTCGGCTCATCTGCCACCACTACAATTTTTGTTCATGCACCCAGATATGCACAAAGGATGTCCGCAAAAGACGCAGAAGGAGTCGTTCGGCATGTTGCCGCGGTTGAAACGCAGTAGCTGTTGTTTTTGCGATTTAATTCTGTCTTGGAGCTTTTCTCGCTCCGCCAATAAGCTTTTAACCCAGTCGATCAAGAACCGGAGGTTCTGCTCCCAAAGCTCAAATCGACGGTCGTCGAGGTTTTCCTGTAACGATGAAATTGTCGCTTGTTCGTCAGTACCCACAGTTCCCTCAATCTAGTAAAAAGCGCCCTGGAGAGTGTGAGCCAGGGCGCCCTGGTTTCTAATCGGCTAGTTCGGCAACTAGCTGAGATCTGCAGTCTGACCCAATTCGGTCAAGCTGAACTGTGCTGGGTTTGCGAAGCCTTCTTTTACGATGTTCGACAACGGTCCGGCGATGCTGTCAGCGGTGTAATCCGTACCACCATTCGCTTCGTTGTATGCAGCAGCAGCTTCGGCGGCTGTGAACGGTGCCGGGATGGTGCGAACTGCGAGGACAATTGCTTTTTCTTTGTTGTTCAACGACATTTCTGTCTCCTTTGTTGTTTTGTGTTTTCGTTTCGATTAACGTCTGTCTGCCAAACTTGTTTTACTTGAGTTCGCACACTGCGGCATGAAGCTCGCTCCAAGACTCGTTCATATCGCCCAATGCAACGTTAAGAGCCCAGTATGCTTCCTGGACCTTCTCATATTTTTCGAGACGTTCCTCAAGCGTTTCAACTTTCTTTTGTAACTCCTTTTGGCGAGAGCCGGAGTGCTTGAGGCGCTCGTTTTCCCTCTCTAATTCGGAAATTCTATCCAGGAGTTCTTTCACTATCGCGCCCTCCCGATCTTCGCGCGGCAGTAGCACCAGGCGCCGTAAATCCAGACGGCGGTGGCTAGAAAAATGAGTGTGAGTATTGCCATTATGTTCGTTTCTCCTGTCCCGTTCTACAGCTCCAGCACTCGGAGTGCGTATACCAAGCTGAGCACATAAACCAGTCACCACATTTGGTGCATGTTTCTGTTTTTACTGGTTCTACTGGTGATGGCTTTTCCACAAAAAGAAGGTCGAAAAGCCCAGGCGCCATGGTCGTTAAAGAACCATCTTGCCACTTGATCAGAGCCAGCTTTCCGCCTTCCTCCGTGGTTCCGATTTCAGCTTCGATCTCTTGATGGCGCGGTACATATTTCATATCGAGATCGACCTGTCGAGAAACCAGCCGAAACCGTAAATCATCGTGCCGCACATGAACGCGAAAAGGTGCGTCAAAAGGACGATGGCTAGCAGGCACCAGCAGGCTTCTTTGCTGAGGTAGAGGTTGCGAATTTCCATCTTATCGATCCCTCCGATAGCCGACCGCGGCAATGCCGTAGACCTTCCCGCAGGCATGACACTCGATTCGAACCAACCACGCGTTATCCGTGGAATTCGGCAGAACTTCGCAGCTTCCAAGGCACATCTGGACACCGCATTTGCGGCAGCTGTACTTAGAAATGGTTTCTTCGAAGGGTTTGCCGAGATCGAAGACGCTGATTGGTTTCTTGCCTCTACTGATCACGAGTTCTCCATAAGTTCGCGGATTTGTCGATTGAGATCGCCAAGCCTCTTTCTCTGAAACTCTTGAATCGTCTCGTTGAGCGCCTTTCGGAGGTCTTTCTGTTCTGCTTCATCAATGTACAAGCAGGCACTTATAGTGAAGTCTTCGCCTTTGATTTGCTCAAGATGCTTCAGTCGCTCGATTCGGTCGTGAAGTGCTGCGATCTTCTTCACTTTGTCTTCGAAAAACATCACGCGCCCTCCTTTGGTCTCATTGCAATAGTCAGCACATCCGTTTCCTCGTCCCGGGTGATCAGAAAATCAAACATTCTGCCTGTCTGCTCAGAGTGTGAAGCGTTCTCGCACGACACCTGGATCGAGCCAACTTCTTTCACGTGTGCATGAAGAATGGCTATGAGAAATTGGGCGCCTTCGTCGGGCGACAAGAATGCGGCTCCTTCGGAAACTTTCACTCGGCGTTCTCCTCGTCAATCTGGGCGTTCCGCTGCGTATCGTTCGCGCACTCGTCTTCCCACTTGCAGCAATACTCTGTGTTAATCAGGTTTCCGCACATCTCACAGATGTTCTTCGCGTCTTCGGCTTCGATGTCGATTAGGTCTTCTTCGATGATTTCCCGCTGGAGATCATTGTCGATGCCGGGCGTCCAGGCTTGAGCGTATTCCTTATTCATCCTCACGTGATGTTCGGGGGAGCCGAGTGGAGCACTCAAGACTGCGTCGCAGTAATCAACGAACTGCTGATCGCGAACCACTGTGCGCGGCTGTTTTGGCTCGTCGAGAGGATCGCGAGCGTGCATTTTTTCGGCGTAGCGTTTCGCCGCTTCGACTGCCTCTTCGCTCGGATCGGGTGGATTCAGGTAGGTTTCGACGAACTGTTCGGTGTCTTGGGGGCTGAGAGTGACTACCTGTGTCGAGCCAATCATCGGACGCTTGAGGCGCTGAAATAGATACTCTTCGCGCACGCGCCTGCTCAGTTTTTTGATGACTTCTTCTATATCTTCGTCACGAGAAATCGCATGCTCAACGATGTGACGCGCCACCTTCTTATAATGGAAGTGTAAATTCTCCACGCCGGACTTCAGAGTTCGGTCGGGCTTGATGCCCCGATCTGCCAACCATTTATATAGAGTCGAAGTCGAAATTCCCAGATTTCGGCATATCCGCCCCCTAGGTATTCCATCTTTATACTGTGCCACCGCCTGCGCTATCACGTTTTCGTCGTAAACCACAGCCCGTAGCCCTCCCCATAAATACCCTGAAACCTACCGGATGGGCTCACCCATAAATCAGCGGCGATTTCCTAGGGAGAATAGTACGGCTATGGTGTCATTTTTGCAACACTTTTCAACGTCGTCCAAAAAGGGATATCCGATACCATCCCTGGTGGCATCGAACACCGTCGCTTTTGGTGCGATGGAAAAGTGGCTGAAATCGAACCAAATTTTGGATTTTCAAAACAGATTGGTGCGATTCCAAAATCCAACCAAAATCCAACCAAAAACTACGAAACCCTGAACTTTACAGAAATCGAATTAGACGTTTAGACGTTCGATTAGCTAACATTTGAAACCTCTCATAAACCAGCAAACACAGCGATATTCAGAAAAATGCACCATATTAGATGATTAGACGTCCGATTCCCGGGATAATCCAAAAGTTGCAAAACAACCCCCTAAATCGAACACCTTGGTTGTCATGGTGAGAAATTTGGTTTAGTGTTTTCAGACGGCTCGCATGGGAAATGAAATCGCACATCTCATGAAAACAGTCGCACTTTTTTGTTCGATTCTTAGCGATTTCTCAGACTTGATACCGCCAATAGTGGCATAGGCAAGGGATATGACGTAATGAAAAAATGGTGGAATTTCCCGTTCGCGATACCGGGAAGGCGGGCGAATTTTGGGGCGGGGGTGTACCCCGGTGCGTGGGTGTTCTGCCACCATGGACGGTAGCGCAAACATCCTCAGTAAGGATGTGACATAAGCCACAGGGCTTGAGTCTTCAGCCTTTTTCGAGCAGTCGCGCTATAGTCGCGCTAGTCAAAACAGGGCCCTTTGCGCGTTTTCGTGAGAGTTGCCCTAATATTCGGTTGACTTACTTGTTAGTTAACTGTAGAATGCCAACTGAGTAGGGTTTCCGGCACTCATTATGTTCACCTTTGGAGTTCAACCAGTTGCCAGTACATGGACTATACCTAAGAGCCAAGAAAGCCGCAGAATACATACGGGCGCATGGTTTGCCGCCTTTCGACGTGCAAATGGCTGTGACTTCGAAGGACGTGAACATACGAGGCACCTTTTATACACCACTGGAAGCCCTCCAGCTGGAGATCATCAAGCGTAAAAAACGGCCGCTAAATCCGTGGTTCGTGATGAGTGAAACTCAGCGGATAAATCACAAGGAGCTGAAGCCCAAATGTTGAATCGTGACAAGGCGATTGCCGAACTGGAGCGCCTGCTGTTTCTCATGCGGAACGGCAAGATTACTCAGTTCGTGGGTATTGCCTGGAATGACAAACAGGAATACTGTGAGATAATTTCAATCGATCCGGAGAAGCGCCTAGCCGCTGTTGGTGCGGCTCACATCATGACTCGTGGTCTCGAAACCATATGCGACATCGCTGAAGTGGGTTGCATGATGAATCTGTGCAGGTGCGATGAATGAGTGAGTACAACCAGGGCATGATTGATGGAATCGTGTGCGCGGTGTTCTTGATGATGCTGTTTGCCTCGATATTTTTTGCAGATGTAAGGTTTAAATGAAAGAAGTGAAGCTGACCAGGGCGTCGCTGATTAGGATGCTCGATTATGCCATCTGGCGAAATAGAGCGCGGCGCGGCGTCAATTTGTGGTCATCTGTTCGTTATCACCCATAACAAAAGACCGCCGACTAATCAGCGGTCTTGTTTAAGTGTCTGGACCAGGACGCTGGTTATTTGAGTAGCTGAATCAACCGCGCCAGCTCCTTGCGTCTCATCTTCTCTCGTGCAGCATAAGCAGCATAAGCAGCAGCAGCAGCAGCAGCATCAGCATAAGCAGCATAAGCAGCAGCAGCAGCATCAGCATAAGCAGCATAAGCAGCAGCATCAGCATAAGCAGCATAAGCAGCAGCATCAGCAGCAGCATAAGCAGCAGCAGCATCAGCAGCAGCAGCAGCATCAGCAGCAGCAGCAGCAGCAGCAGCAGCAGCAGCATAAGCAGCAGCAGCATCAGCAGCAGCAGCATAAGCAGCAGCAGCATCAGCAGCAGCAGCAGCAGCAGCATCAGCAGCAGCAGCAGCAGCATCAGCAGCAGCAGCAGCAGCACGCCTTGCGGCTTGAAGTTCTTCTGTCGTAGCTTGACCATTCGCGTACCGTTTTGCGACTTTGATTGCATTCAAGCTGCGCTCATCCCATTTACTCGGATGCACACAATCAAGTGCCTGTTCAGCAGCCCAACACGCAAAGAGTCGCTTGGCTTTATCATCAGGCAATGCGCGAATGCCAACCCAAATTCTGTCTACAAGCGGCACGCGCTCATCTTTCAAAATATCAACCCAGGTGCCCTGCCAATCTCTGGCAAAGAAGCGAACAGGGTCATAGCATGGTCCGAGCTTGCGAATGTCCTGGTAGCCGATTTGCTTGGATGGCACTACTGCTGGTGATGTCGAAGTTGTATTCATTATTGTTCCTTCTGGTGTTTAGTGCGAAATTGTGTGAGCGTGATTAGAGTTTGATTCCGGTGTTTTCTGAATACTGAATAAGACAGGCTTCCGCGATAGCTAGCGAATGAATCGACAAAAGGTACGATTCGGCGCCGCGGGTCTTTCCAGAATCGTGCCAATTTAGAATGCCTGTTATGGCGTTCTTGCACTCATGCAAAAGCCGCTGTTCATCAGTCAATTGTGATAGTTCTTGATCGGTTGGCATTGTTGCTCCTTTCTAGATAGGTGTTGCGTAAATGCGCGGAATTTCTATGTTTTCCTTTTCAGCCACTGCAACAATGGCTTTGCGCCTGGCTTCCATGTATTCCCTGGTGACGACCTTCGTTTTCTCTTGCCCTGGTCGATAGGTCTGCCAGACTCCGATCTGGAGATCTTTTGGAACCATTCCCCAGTGCTTGCGGCACATGAGCACCTTGGGCGTCACTGGTTTTCCGCACGCGATGGCATGGCATGTGTGCTCAGGCACGCGGATGTTAACTGATGTTGTCGTCATGCTGGAATCCTCCGGTGTTTGTTCGTGGCTTGAATTGGACAACGTTGTCTTGAGGGACCAGGAGCGCAAGCGCGACGAATATGTCACCGGGTACGCAACCTGCGAGACACTTCAGAACGGCGGCGCCCTTGTAGTCTGTGACTTGCAAGCTGTTCGTCAGGCAGTTAGGGCACTCGGTTGTTAGGATTGAGCTTGTCATAGTCCCAGCCTCTCTTTTGCGGTTTGAGTGAGTCGCGCGCGGTCACCGAGTTTTTTCATGAGACGCTTGATTTTGAGCTTCCAGGGGCGATCCTTCGCAAAGGTGTCATCTGGATAAAAACGCGAGTAAGTCGCATTGGTGCTACCGATATCAGCACTTAGCCAGATGACTTTGTCGTCCTCAGGCACCGGAGTTGGTGTCACTGTTTTGACCTCTGCCGGCGGAAGTTTTTTAGGCGCCTGTTTAGTGATTGGATCTTCGCCAAGAACCTGCCGAACTGTCAGTCCTTTGTTTTTTGCTTCCTTCTTAATCGCCGAGAACCCGGTCCGTGGGTTGTTTTTGATGACAGCTCCAGCGATGGCTGCTTGCTTCTCTTGCTGTTTCGATTTTTTTTCTTTGGCGGGCTTGCGGAACAGTTCGCGCTTTTCTTCAATCTTCTGTTTGATGATTGATTCGCTGAATCCATCCCATTTCTTTGATGGTCCGAGCACGGCTGATACGCCACGGCACTCGCGACACCAAGATTGAGCGATGGTCCTCCCTTTGCTCAGTCGATAACCGAATTCTGTGTCAACGTCTTTGACCTTTCCGCACTGCGGGCATTCCTTGCTAAAGATGCCGCTGTCTTGCAGGTCGTCCTCTTGTATTGCTGCTGATTTCGCCATTGTTCGTTTTCCTTCTAGTGGATTCGTGGGTGGTATAAATGGCAGCCTGGACGGGAACGTAAGACGCAATCCGGTTAATGCCGTCCAGGGTGCCGGATATCACATCAGATAGCGGTCTGATGTGCGGCTCTTATAATTAGTTGGGGCGCCTTCTCTTGAATGAGTGCTAGCACCATATCTGGTGTCACGCGAATAGCGGGCAAACCGCCCAGGGCGTACCAGATATCTGTCAAGTCGTTCTTGACCCGCTTCGGCTTTTGAATTGGAAAGTCTGAGAGATCAAAGCGATCGGTTAAATCAATGTCTGTAGCTCTGCGTGAAATTGCCATTAGTCTTCCCCCCGTACAGCCGCGATGAGAAACAAAAACGCGGCGAGTGCAAACCAGTAGTCGCCTAATTGAGGCAGTTGTAAGCCGTTAAGCATGTGACACCACCTGTGGTTATTCGTAATGAGGTTTTTTGTCTGGAAAGTTTTTTGGAAACTCGCCATCGCAATCGATGTACGCCATGAAACGACCTTCCGAAGCCATCGAAGATGTATCAGATCGGCGTTCACTGTTTTCATTCGCGTCAAGCTCGTCTTGCAGCTTGCTCGCATACCGCATGGCAAGAATTTTTGAACTGAAACACTTGTTCCGCGGATCTGCCTGAAGGACGCCGTAGTCGTACCACCAGCCGCCTTCTTCAGGTCCACCGTAGGCGCGGTCTTCCAAGTAGATCGAGACATAGCATGGATGCTTTGACGGGCAGATATCGCAGTCACCAGCGGCCCAATCCTCTCTTATGTCTGATTCGCCTTTAGAGAGTTTTTCAGCCAACGGCAGATGCATTGTGCAGACAGATACGTGATGATGCCCAACATCTATAAGCATCCGCACTGCTGGATCTTGTTCGATAGCCTGCCACGTTTCGACCTGGTCGAATTCGACGCGCTTCCAATCGCTACCAATTTCGGTGGCATCTATATGTAGGCGATGGAGTCCGTTATAGCGTTCAACGATTCCTTTGACCTGGCGCCCATCCTTTAAGTTGAGTGCCATCTGGAAGCCAGGGCGGTTAGGTATGTGCGCCCTGTCGAATGTCCGTCTACTTCTTGTTTTCATTTGTCTGCCTTGCCTTTTGTGTTGTAACCTAAGTCGTACTATTGATTTGAAAGACGGTTCCTCGTATCAGAGCGAATTGCGCTGTCCGAATGTCACCATAGTCGTACTATACCCGTGAATGATCTCCGAATCAAGCACCATATTCGGTGGCTATGACTCCCGAATCGCCTACGGTATGTATGTGTGTATATCGTCTATCCATGCGAAGATCCTGACAATTGCAACAGAGTATGGTCACGCCAAAAAGCAAGGCGCCCTGCCGAAGCGGAGCGCCTTGCTTTTATCCCTTTTATCTCATGCGCTTTGCTCATCTTGCTTTCGCGCGTCTTTTCTTTGGAGTGAATGAATTGCCTTGCCTAGTGCTTTTCGAACGACTCCATGTTCTAGTTCTACATACTTCATTGTAGTCACCACAGAGGAATGTCCTAGTTGTCTTTGAATTTCAAAAGCATTGGCGCCTGTCATTCCCATCCACGAGGCTGTGGTGTGTCGAAGCCCATGAATCGTGATGTCGCCGATCTGCGCTTCTTCCCTTATCTCTCTGAATGGAACGTCGATGTTTTCGAAGTGACCGGAGGCGCTATCATTGCTCGGGAAAACAAAACCGGTTTTACCAGTCACGAACGCACGCTTCTCTAAAATTTCTATTGCTTCATCAAGCAAAGGAATTAGCAGCTTCTTGCCGGACTTTGATTTGTGCTGTGGTACGGTCCAAAGCTTATGTGCTAGATGGATTTCACTCCACTCCATCGCAAGCACATTACCTTTTCTTGCCGCCGTATATACAAGCAAATGAATGATGTCAGAGATGTGGTCTGGTCTTTTTGCAAGTACAGCTTCTAGTCTTGTCCAACCGTCCTGATCTAAATGTACCGGCTGCGACTTGACATTGAAAAGCGTAATGTACTGAGTTGGATCGGATTTTGGCAGGTATAGTTCCTGCTTAATGCCCCAGCGAACACAGGCCCGAACCGTATTAAATGTCCTATCAGCCGTTTGCTTGCCTGCGCTTGCACCGATTTTCTTTACCCAGCGCTGAAGATCGTTTCTGACCAAACCCGAAAGCTCACGCTTCGCGAGATCTCCGCAATGTCGCTTGAAGCTCTTTTCTGCCTCATCCCACCGCCTGGTGTGAGGCTTCAGGTGTTCTTCGAGGTATCGATCAAACAATTCACCAAGAGTGTAAACGCCTGTTTTCGTTTTTCTTCGCGCCTCTTGCGGATGGATGCCTTTTGCCATATCAGAGAGCACCTTGATCGCTTCTGATCTCGCCTCGTCAGAGCCCATAACAGGAAACTCACCGAGTTTGAATTTAACGGGCGCCCCGCGAAACGCTTTATATATGTACCAGCACTTCTTGGAAGCCGTGATTTGCAGCTGCAATCCCGGAACGCCTGCATCGTAATAGAAACGCCGACAAGACGGACTCAGGGGGTACTGATTCACGACACTGTCGATCAGTCGTATATGTTTTGCCATTTAGATCTC
>DTSE01000075.1:17340-41176 GCA_012965515.1 Candidatus Melainabacteria bacterium
GCGCTATAGGCGAGATATCCCAGGCTTCTATCTTCGGTTGTCACGCGGTAACTATTAAGCGTTATTTCACTAAGTTCGGGTCCGCAAATGCCCTATTGACGGTACTGGCTGGTTCTGGGCTTCGTACCCCCTCCCCTTTCACGGAGGCGACAGGGGTTCGAATCCCCTTGGGGGTAATTCTTATTTACCGGTTGCACTTAGTGCGACCGGTAATTTTTTTTGTTGCCAAGGATGCCTCCCGATAAGCAAACTTGTCTTTTGCCCAGGGACCGGTGCCGGCTAGCCTGTTCGCTTCTACTATTCGTCGTACAATAAATATTGGACTTAACCGGGGTCCTCGTCATGACTGAAGCGACCGACAACGAACAAAAGGTACTGAGACTTGGTGAATTGCTAACTCAAGTCGGCATCGTACAGCCTCATGAATTGAACGAAGCGATTCAAACATCTAGCGAAACAGGTCTGCCAATTGGTCGTGTCCTTATCATGTCCGGTTATTTGACTGACCAGGAGTTGCAGGCCGCTGTGCAGGCGCAGTCTCTTGTTAAGGATCGAGTAATCGAGCTGGATCTTGCACTCAAAGCTTTGCAGGCGGTGTCCCAAGAAGGGCTGACCCTTGAACAAGCTTTGCGATCGATGGGTTGGGTCAACAAGCGCGCTGCAACCACGGCCAAATTAGGGGAGTTCTTGATCGAGGCGGAGCTCTGCACTCAAGATCAGCTCGATGAAGCTGTACGCACAAGTCAGGAAACAGGCTTGCCTCTAGGTCGCATCCTCGTGCTGACTCAGACTGTTTCCGATGAACTACTGACCGCCGCCTTAACAGCCCAGGTCTTAGTAAGAGACAACAAGATAACCAAAGAAGAGGCTATTCAAGGCCTGGCGTCGGCTCGCAGGCGTCGTGTGAGCATTGAAGTTTCACTCAGCGATCATGGTTTCTACAAAGCGCCTATTCGCCAGTCGATTAAGCTCGGCGAATTACTTGTCTTGGCAGGTCTGCTCAACGAAAGTGACTTGATGACAGCCCTTGAATTGGGTCTTGCTCGCGAAATGCCGGTCGGACAGGTGCTCGTTCAGACCGGACAAATGACTCGCGCCGGTCTTGATGCAGCGCTCAAAATTCAAGACATGGTGGGCAACGGAACCTTACACGCGCTGCAAGCAGCAGAAGCGTTAAGGCAGATTGTATTGAAGAACATTTCTATCGCACAAGCAGTAGCAGAGCTGGGTTTGCTCAAGTCCGAGCCTTCTGAAACTATTCGCCTCGGAGAAATTCTTCAAGCCGCTGGCGTTGTTTCTGATACAGACATCCAAAAAGCAATCGAGCTAAGCACCAAGAATTCGGCTCTGGTAGGCAAAATGTTGCTTGTGTCCGGCATGATCGACGAAGTAATGCTTCACTCCGCGTTGCGCTGTCAATTTCTCCTGCGCGAAGGCTTCTTAAAAATGGAACAAGCAGTGGTGGCTCTCAATCACTGCCAAAAACATCGCGTATCTTTTGACGAGGCTCTAACCCAGCTAGGCTGGACCCTCCGCACACGCTCCAAATAAATTTCCACCTTCAAACAGAGGCTTGGAATTTCAATTGATATCAATTGAAATTCCAAGCCCCGGACATCACTCGTCGAAATTTTCGATGTCAGGCGAAAATTTCTATGCTGAAAATTGAACTTTTTGCTCGCCAATTACGTTTTACCTTTTAAGAGGTCCGAGGGCGAACGGATGTACAGCCGTGAAACATTGTTTTCCAGGGTCGATGGGCTCAAAGAAGTCTTTGAGGCCTTTCTCGCGGAATTTGGAGATGAAGACTTCTGTCGTGATTATGTGCTCGCAATGGTCGTGGAAACAAATGTAATGAGGTGCAATCACTGCGGAACTTCCAATAAACCCACAGTAATTGAAGATAGAAATTTTCCATGCATCAAATGTAAGCGACCTATTTGGATAACGGCCGGTACTATGTTCGAGCAAGTGGAGTATTTTCAATCCTGGCTTGCGGCGTTTCGACTTCACGAAAAAAAGATCATTCTCAATCCGTTTCAGTTCCACATTCTTCTGGGAATCCATTACAACACTGCGTATACGATGTTCAAGCAATTGAACAAAGAACTGAGTGAGATGCTAACTGATTGTTCTCGCACAGTTCCCTCGTCCGCTTTCGTGTCGGTTTTTTATCGCCGCAGTAGAGAAACTCCAGCCGGAGAACCTCCGGTATCAGAGGAAAGAAGAGCCCGACAACTAGCAGAAAAACCTTTACTAATGAAGCGCAAACGCAAGGTCCGACAGCCGATGCCTTCAATGCAACAGACACCGCTAGATTTGAATGAAAGAGAAAAGCTTGTCTATTCCGAAACTTCTGCGACACCGATTTCGTTTGAATTGCTCTGCAAAAACACAGATTTGCCGGTTCCAGAATTGTCTTCTGTTTTAACAATGTTGGAACTGAAAGGCGCCCTCAACAGGCTTCCCGGGGACAACTATGAACGGGCGGATTTTCAAACACTCGTAGCAGCTAAAGATTTATCTGTCGATAGAGCTGTAGTCGACAAAGGACAAAGACGAAGCATCAAGTCATTTATTGAGTTTATTAAGTCTAAATACCAGGGTATTAGCCGCAAATATTTGCAACTTTATGTTGGTCCGCATCTGTTGAACGAGTCTGTCGAAGGTTTGAAGGACGGGACGCTCTTAACCGCCTTTATCAAAAGGAAGAAAATTACCAGCAAAGAGATTCTCGACTTTGTCACCGACTTGCAAGTCGCGATTTTTCCGCGCGCACCTGCAGGAGATGTCGAAACAACATAACCGAAAACTTTGAGCACTATGCCTGTCGGCAATCGTATCGGCTGATTTCACTGTTTTTCAGTTTGTACAGCTTTTCGGCAATTTGCTCGAGCGAAGCATCAGGCGGCAAACACAACTCCAATCGAAGATTCTTTGCATTGTCTTTTAGGAGTTTGTACTTGTCCGGAAATTCTGTGCGCAAGGCTTCTTCGAAATTTCTGCGATCAGATGCAAGTGTCAATGTGTCTGAACTACCACCTGCAAATTTCCCGTCATTCATTCCTGCAAGAAGCATGCCGGAAATTGCAGCTTCGTTTGCGGATTGTGTGGGGAGAGTTTCAACTGCCAGGTTCACGAGAGGACGTGGCATCTCAGGTGGGGTTTGACCGAATTGCGAATCTAAATTCGCCGCCTCTGCCGGGCGGTAAGAGTGAAAAGACAAATTCTTCTCTCCTGAAAACGGATAATGGGCCACACTCAGAATAAAATTTCTTGCGTGAAGTAAGTGTGAACGCTATTCAATTCCTGAAATCTAGTATTTGAGCCAGCTGCGCTCCAGTGTCTGCCTTTCTCTCGTTTTGAAATAGACTGCCACCGCAAGTTTTTCCATGTGCTGCGAAACTGTGCGATGCCCTTGTTTCACTTCATTTTGCTCGAAATGTCTTTGCACATCCTGCAATAAGTCTTCTGAAATGAGTGCGGTCACTCCTTCGCACATTCGAGGAATCATGACTTCCGGGTAGATTTTCATCATCTTCTGCCAGTTATCCTTCATAAACTTCCATGCCAATTCTCTTCCCCAAGGATTGAACATTACCGATCTCACCACATATGGTGCATTCTGGGTTCTGATTTCACCATTCAATGTTTTTTCAAGGGTTTGGCGGAGAAGCTCTTTATCTCTGAATCCTGCCAGTGCGTACATAAACCTTTCTTCTTCCTGCGGAGTCGATGACTTCTTGTGCTGCTGCACAAACTCTTTGTATTGCTCTTCATCGCCGTGATGCGCCAAAACGCTGATTGCGGCGGCAGTCAAAGCAGGACTGACAGATGTTCTCGATTTCTTGTATCTTGCGTACAGAGCTTGGGCTGCATCAACCAGCTCATCAACTTCCCCTATAGTTCCTGCCGTCGCGAAGAGCATTCCTCGCAGCTGTTCCTTAACGGCATCCTGACCAGCCGATTTTTTGCTACCCGCTGTTTCATCTTGTACGCCAATTCTCTCCAGCGCCGGCATGATCAGTTCTCGCGTGTATTCTCTAATTGAGCTGCGCTGACCTTTTCCGGCTATTTGATTGAGATAGTTTATTGCGCCGATGAGAACCGTCCAGACGTTCTTGTCTGTTTCCGATTTGAACTGGTAACTGTGGCGCAAGAATGATTTCAGTTCGGTAGAACCGTTCAATGTTGAGGCCCACAGGTCACTCAGCAAGCCGAATCTTTCAATGGCGGAAAGGTCTTTGTAGAGGTTTTTTGTTAGCGCCGCCAAATCGTCATCGCTATACGAGCATCTATAAAATCCGTGTCCACCGGCATTCAGTAAGAGCCAGTCGGCCGCAGCCGGAAGCGTGATTTCAGTGGAGCTGCCGGTGAGCAAAATGCTCCCGGAAACGCGATCTTTTCCAAATGCTGCTGTGTACATGATCGGCACGTGGTAGCGTGAAACACTTTCTTGTTTGACGTGCGATCTTTTTTCTTCGGGCAGATAGAAGAAACGGTGCTGCGTGATCAACCACCTTTGTCCGCCTTCTTCTTTTGATGCATGAATGAGCGGATACCCGCCTTGGAATATCCATGAGTCCATCATTTGTCTGACCGGCTGACCTGACTTTTCTTCTATTGCATCCCAGAGATCTGTGGTTTCTGTGTTGCTGTACTTATGGTTGTTCAGATAATGAGCTATACCGAGGCGATAGTTCTCGCCACCGAGATATTGCTCCAGCATGCGAAGCACTGATGCGCCTTTTTCATAGGTTAGTACATCGAACATTCCTTCTGCGTCTTCCGGCTTGCGTACCGTAAACTCGATCGGGCGTGTACTCAACAGTCCATCTGTTGAGAATGCCGCTCCTCTTGAAACTCCGAATGTGTCCCAGCGCTTCCAGTTCGGCTGCCAATCATCGGTGGCTAACATTTGCATGAATGTAGCAAACGCTTCATTCAGCCAGAGACCGTTCCACCAGCGCATTGTTGCTAGATCGCCGAACCACATGTGGGCTAATTCGTGCGCAACGACATCCGCGACTCTTTCGAGTTCTTGTTGGGCAGCGGTTTTTTCATCGAGCAGTAAGGCATTCTCGCGGAAGATGACACAACCGAGATTCTCCATTGCCCCAAACATAAAATCAGGCACTGCCACCAAATCCAGTTTCTCACCAGGATATTTGATGCCGTAATACCGATTGAAAAACGATAGAGATGCTGAGGCTACTTTCTCCGAGAAAACTGCCAATTTTGTTTTACCTGCCGGAGTCCAGACTCTAATAGGACAACCATCAACGATTACTGGTTCTGTCGCTTCAAGATTTCCGACTACAAGAGCGACCAAGTAGGTGGACATCTTCATTGTTTCCTTGAAAGCAACTAGCTTCTTGCCTTTTGCTTTGGCTGATTTTGATGAATTTTCAGCCTTTGCGCCTTTGCTCGTCTTCTCTAGTCTTGCCGCTGTCTTTTGCGCTCCTTCTTCCTTTTCCGATTCGATTGGGGAATTGGAAAGCGCCACGGCATCCGAATCTACTAGCACCGAGATTTTGAATATTGCCTTGAAGTCAGGTTCGTCGAAACATGGAAAAATGCGCCGAGCGTCTGTCGGTTCGCATTGCGTGACGGCAAGTGTATGTTTAGTTCCAGCCTCATCCGTATAGGAACTGCGGTAGAAACCATGCAGCTTGTCATTCAAAACCCCGTTGAATTCGATGTGAAATTTCCAGCGTCCTGGTTTTAGGGTTTTGGCAAAACTCAACCTTAGTCTTTCGTTGTCAGCATCCAGTTTGACCGAAGCGCTTAATTCTTTGCTTTTCTCATCTGTTGCTTTGGCCGAATCAATTGTTAAATCGAGGCTGTTAAGAGTGAGTTCGTCAGTATCGGTAAGAACGTTGCAGCTAATGCCAACCGTCCCTGAAAACGTCCCTTCGTCGATGTTAGGCACTAGGTGCAGGTCGTAGCGCTCTGGAACCACCGAACGCGGCAACCGGTAAGATACGGACTCATCCAGCATGGGGCGCGTTTCGGTGGACATAAAACGTTGTCCTCTTTAGTTCTTGGGTGGCAATTAAGTGCCGGAGAGGTTAGCATATTGGGACTTTGATTTCATTTCGGCAGGCGTTTCGATCCTCGGCTACCGAAGGATTTGTATTTTGCAAGCGCTAGATTCACGATTTACCGGCTAAAGCAATGAGAGGTTAAGCGAAAATGGCAGAAGCAGCCACAGTACAGAGCATTACCAAACTGGCTCAGCAGTTGCGCGTCGACAGCATTCGGTCTACTACGCAAGCCGGTTCAGGGCACCCCACCTCTTCGATGTCGGCAGCCGATTTGATGGCTGTCCTGATGACCAATTATCTTCGCTACGACTTCAAGAAGCCGGAGCATCCCAACAATGACCGTCTAATCTTCTCGAAGGGGCATGCTTGCCCGCTTCTGTACTCGCTCTACAAAGCAGCCGGCGCCATCTCAGACGAAGAATTGCTCAGCCTGCGCAAGATGGGCAGCCGTCTGGAAGGGCACCCGGTTCCCGAAATTCTGCCCTGGGTCGACGTTGCCACTGGCTCGCTTGGACAAGGTCTTTCTTTCGGAGTCGGTATGGCTCTTGCCGGGAAGTTCTTGGACAAATTGCCGTATAGAGTTTGGGTTTTATTGGGTGACAGCGAAATGGCTGAAGGCAGTGTCTGGGAGGCAATGGCCTGTGCCTGGCACTACAAACTCGACAATATGACCGCTATCCTCGACATGAATCGCCTTGGCCAACGTGGAGAAACCATGCTCGGTTGGCACTCTGAAGTTTACGCAGAAAGAGCACGCGCTTTCGGCTGGCACACTATTGAAATCAACGGACATGATCTCGATGCCATTGATAAAGCCTACAAGGATGCGATTGCCACTCAAGGAAAACCGACCCTGATCATTGCAAAAACTGAAAAGGGTCACGGTATCCCGCTCACGTCCAACAAGGACAACTGGCACGGCAAGCCGCTCAGCCCAGAACAAGCTGCCGAAGCTGTTGAGCAATTAGGTGGTGTACAAAACACCGTTATTGAAATCAAAAAGCCTGAAGACAAGCAACCTGCAAACGCCGGCCGCGCAGTCAAGAAATTTGAGCTGCCCAAGTACGAATCGGCCGTTGCAACAAGAGAAGCTTACGGAGACGCTCTCAAAGCGTTGGGCGCCGCCAACGATAACGTAGTTGTCGTCGATGCCGAAGTCTCCAACTCCACATATGCAGACAAATTTGCACACTCGTTCCTTGAGCGTTTCTTCGAAATGTACATCGCCGAACAGTGCATGGTTGGAGTCGCAATTGGTTTGGCCAATCGCAACAAAATTGCCTTTGCCTCGACATTTGCAGCATTCCTCAGCCGTGCCTATGATTTCATCCGCATGGGTGCCATCTGCCGCGCCAACATTCGTCTTTGCGGTTCTCATGCCGGCGTGTCAATTGGCCAGGACGGACCTTCTCAGATGGCTCTGGAAGACATTGCAATGATGCGTGCCGTCCATGGAAGCACGGTTCTCTATCCGTCTGACGCTGTTTGCGCGGCCCATTTGGTCAACTCAATGGCAGAGACAAAAGGCATCTCCTACATGCGCACGACAAGAGAGAAGACCCCCATTCTGTACAAGAATGACGACAGCTTCCCGATCGGCGGCAGCAAGACATTGCGTAGTTCAGCCAAAGACAAGGCTACCTTGATCGCTGCCGGCATCACACTTCACGAGTCTCTCAAGGCTTATGAAGAACTGAAGAAGGACGGCATTGAAGTGAGGGTCATCGACCTGTACTCGGTCAAGCCAATCGACAAAGACGCTCTGCACAAAGCAGCCAAAGAAACCGGAACACTTATAGTGGTCGAAGATCACTGGGCCGAAGGCGGACTCGGTGATGCTGTATTGGCTTCATTCAGCGCTTGCGAGAAGAGCGTAAAAGATGCCTGCCCGACGCCGAAGGTGGTCAAGTTGGCTGTTCAAGGCATGCCTGGTTCGGGAACTCCTCAAGAGCTCTTGGACGCAGCCGGAATTTCCGCCAAGCACATTGTCGCCGCAGTTAAGGCACTCTAAAGGCGGGGGGAACCGGTAACCCTGGTCGAATCTGCGTTCTCTGGCGCTTGACGATTGGAGTGGTATGTTTGGTCTGGAATTTCAATTGATATCAATTGAAATTCCAGACCTGTATCTTTCGAGCTGAAGTTTGATGCTGACAACCATTAGAGAAGGGAATTCACTTTGATTGAAAAGAACAGACGATTTCTGACGGTCAATGCATTTGCCGAGAAGCCATACGGTGGAAATCCAGCCGCTGTCTTCACCCAGGCGGATGGGCTGCCCCAAGAGCTAATGCAGACAATCGCCCGCCAACTTAATTTGGTCGAGACCGTGTTTGTCCTTTCCGGTGGGCAGGACGCTGATTTCCGCTTGCGTTATTTCACTCCGACAGCAGAATTGCCAGTCGCCGGTCATCCTACTGTTGCTGCTTGGTGCGCTCTTTTATATGACGGTTTAGTAGATGTCGAAAAACGCAATGTGTTCACGCAGATAAACCAAGCTGGAAAACAGGAAATCAAAGTCGAGAAGTCCAAGAACAAAGGCAAGCCAATCGTCACTATGAAGCAACCTGCTCCGCGCTTCCTCGAAACTCACTGTACTAGGGAGCAAGCTGCTTCTGTCCTCGCTGTAAGCCCTGATGCTATCGACGACCGTCTTCCGATTCATGCAGTCGACACGGGTTTGGGTCATTTGATTATTCCGATGCGATCGCTGGATGCATTGATGTCTGCAAAGCGCGAGATTGAACCGCTCAGAGAACTATGCAAATGGAATGGTGTTAGAGAAGCGCAGCTTTTTTGCTTTGAGACTTTTGACAAGACCTATCAGCTACATACACGCAATTTTTGCCCTCGTGAAGGCATGGAAGATCCGGCGTGCGGAGTGGGTAATGGCGCACTTACTGCTTATCTAAGTCAATACTATCGCTTTGCCGATAACGATTTCAGTCTTCGCATCGAACAGGGCACTATTGTGGATAGACCTTCCGTTGTTCATACGCGGGCCGTAAAGACGCAAGAAGAGCACAAAATTTTCGTAGGCGGATCAGGCATTGTTATGATGGAAGGCCATCTAAAGTTTTAATCGTAGCTGTCCGCAGGTATTTCTCTCAAGCTGCGGAAGCAGAGCGTTTCTTTGCGCCCGATATCCGTTTCCAACTGAATTGGAATCAGGGTATCTACATCCTCGAAAATTTCACTATGTCGAACGAAATTTTGCTTGCGCAACTCGGAGACTAGCCCTTCTAGAGACTGATTTGGCACTCGAACTGTGACAATCAAATTGCGGTTCAGTGTCAATTCCAACCGAAGCCGCACAAGTGTGCTGGCGCAGGCACCCACTTCCGCCTCCGACATCTGTCCCAGTTTTGATTTGACGAAAATCGCAACTTGTGAGCGTTCTTCAATAGGCAAGCAACCATACTTTTTGCTTCCCAATGGAGCAGCCTTCTGATACCAAAGATCTTCATATCGTAGAAGTGGTGCGTTGCGATTATTCCTTGTGTCTTTGCGGCATTCCACTTTTACCTTCACAATGGAGTTCAGCTTTGTGCCTGCGAAGTTTATGTGATTCTTCAGTTCGTCGCACTGCAATTCGATTACATTTTCGTACTGCCCCATGTCCACCATTTGCGGTGGCAGGACATTCCTTTCGTTGTATTGCAGTGCAGAACCGCCGCTGCGTCCACCGGCTTGGAGGAATACAGTGGCGCAGGATATCAAAACCAAAACAAGTTTTTGGTCCATTGGAAATTCTCGCGGTTTGCCATCGGATAAATTCCCAAAAACGATCCACCAATCCCGGTTTGCCGCTTGGGACAATGCTTAACTAGTGTTTAGGTTGCCTCCCTAACTCATATGACGTACACAACGCATCTTGCAATAGTCTTGTTCTGATGCGCCATTTCACATTCTCCGACACGAAAGTGCGGCAAGGTTTCCCTAACATACTTGTTGGGTTTTGATGTATGGCGCGCTGCTAACTGTCCATTGACGGGGCGCTCGGGGCTTTGATAAGTTGGGGAAGGAAGCCGGGAAGCCCATCAGATCAATTACTAAGTTATTTCAGAAACGGCTGGCTGCCCTCTAATCAACTCCGCCGTTTCGGGCTCTCGCTTTGTTTGGCGTGTATATCAGTGCTCATCGTTTCAGGCAATGCCTGAGGCTGCGTTTGTATTTTTGCGAAAACAGCTTTCGACCTTCGTACAAGGAGGTTCTCCGTGTTTCAAAATCCAGGTAAAACAAAAGGTTTACTATTTGGCGCGCTGGTTGCAGTTTTTCTCTTGCCGCCGACTGCCTATTCACAACAAGTGATTAATGGCTGCTCCATTTTTCCACCGAATAATATTTGGAATCGTCGCATCGACACACTGCCGCTCGATCCTAATTCCGCTACATACGTAAGCACCATTGGCGCCTCCACTCGTTTCCATCCGGATGTAGGCAACGACATAAACTCATTTGGAATTCCATACAATCTCACCAAATCAAAAGGAAAAGTGCTCCCATCCTTTGATTATGCCGATGAAAGCGATCCAGGTCCGTATCCGGTGTCCACCAATCTTCTCATCGAAGGGGGAACATGGGCCGCATCAAATGCTGGAGACAGGCACGTGCTTATGGTCGATACAAAAAAGCAAGTGTTATACGAACTTTACGCGACCTATCCGTCGGGTAAGAAAGGCATTCATGCTGGTTCTGGCGCTATCTTTCCGCTCAATTCTAATGCTTTGCGCCCCAATGGTTGGACATCGGCGGACGCCGCAGGTTTGCCGGTCTTTCCCGGTCTTTTGAATTACAACGAAGTGGCAACCGGTGTCGTGCGTCACGCCTTGCGTTTTACAACCAGGCGAACCAATGGCTACATTTGGCCGGCTCGCCACCAAGCCGGTCCACAAACTGCCGGTTATCCACCAATGGGTCAACGTTTCAGATTGCGAGCGAGTTTCAATGTATCGACTTACTCTCCTCGCATTCAGGTGATTCTCAATTGCCTAAAGCAATACGGCATGTTCGTCGCCGACAACGGTTCCAACTGGTATATGAACGGAGCCCCGGATCCGCGATGGAATAATGCCGAACTCGATCAACTAAAAACTCTTGTCGGCAGCGACTTTGAAGCTGTCGACGAGCGATCTCTCATGGTCAATCCCGATTCGGGGCAGTCACTCTGATGAAGTTTTCCCGCAGGCAGTTAGCAAAACGCGATGCTAGAGGAAGTATGCTCTTCCTCTGCATCGCAGTTTTAGGTGTGATGCTAATAATTGTCGGCGTGGCATTCTCGTTTTATCTCGTATTCTTTTCGCATCAGCACTTGCAAAGCCGTTCCGAGGATCTGGCGATGGAATGCGCCAGGCAATTGAATGAAAACGATCATGGCGGCAAAATCAACAATCTGATTGGTCATAGCCGGGAATTGGTTTTTACTTCTCGAGAGCTTTACTACAGAACCGGCAATGAAGAATTTCGCGGATTGCAGGGGCTGGCGGCGCAGGTTTTGGAACAATCTAGAAGCGGTGCATTGCTTGTGGCGGAAGACCGCAATCGCTATGTCGACTTCTCCATGGAAAAACTCAGAAAAATCGTTAAAGAATCCGAGAGTAGGAATCAGGGCGGACTTTTCTTGACGAGTTTTTCAGCATATGGCGGCGAGGTCGTCGACTTACGTGTTGGCGATATGGACCAACTGGTATCAAATGTGGAGGCATCCTCCGGCGTATACAACCTGCACTCGTATGACTGCCAGCAGAAATATGTCATGACCGGCAAGCAAGGCGATTTGTTTGTATCGAACGTAAATCTCAAGTTGCCGAATGAAGACTCCGACCTTGTTTTTCAGCTTGCTTCTCTTCCTGCTCCGGTCAAAGGCAACGCAGCTCCAATGCGTTTGACTCGCGGGAAAGGTTTTAAACATTCTTTGATTCTGCGTGATGCCGGCCAAGACAAAACCGGCAAATGCGTTGTGATACCGTCAGCGGTGCAAGTGACGATGACAATGAAGGTTAAGCAGAATGTTGTCGGCGAATTTGACTCCAAAACAAAAACTGTAAATACGGCATGTGCAAACGGCGCCTGGATTGAACCTTAGTGAGCGCGGCGGGGGATTCGAGTAATGCGTAAAACCAAGAATTCAGGTCCTACGGGAAGAAAACTCCGTTCTCAGGCGGGAAGTAGCCAAATTACCGAATTCGGCGCAGCGATTTTTCTCCTACTCTCCTGTATCGTCATTCCACTGCTGGATCTGTCGATCGTTCCGGTTCGCCTCGGCCTGGGGAAATCCATTGTCAGTCATCGCGTTCATCAACTAGCTCAAAGCGAGTGTCTAAGCGACGCCTTTAAGTCATTGCAAGAGAGTGACTTTCACACCGGTCTCACCAGGATTGGCGGTTTTAGTGCGAAATCAACTCAGTTATCCTTGGTTGCGACATCGGTCAAAAATCCCGACCAATCGATGACTGTTGATAGACCCGGTCGCCTGTCCACAGACTGGTTGCCCGGAGGAAACAAGGGTCCGTGTCTCTATCGGCTGGACTTGACTGTAGATGCTGAGATCGAGCCACTCATTACAGCTAAGGTTCCCGGCGTGCAGATTCCTGGATTGACCAGACCGATACCATTTCATCTGCGCGAAGAGTCAAACTGGGAGAACATGGGTTGCGATCCCTTAAGCGGTGAGTTCTTCATTAACAAATAAGTCTCGAAAGTGTCACGGCGATTACGCCTTACTGGGTATTGCACCGTGTTCCTTTCTCTCTAATTCCCCCTTACACCATCGAGTTGATCGATGACTTCGTTCCAGTAGGAATTGGAATTGCCGGCTGAAACCCCATAATCCGGAGCAACGAAGATGTATCCGTTGTGATTGGCTCGCGCCATCGCCTCGGCACGTGCGATGTCCGATTGCTCGACACCTACTAACATGGCCGCAAACCTGTCGGGCGAATAATTTTTCTGCCAATCGGCGGAACGTGGCTGGTCATCATATCGTGAAGCGTAGCCCTCATAGGTTCCTTGAATATCGAACGTGTCCATGTAGTCGCGGTTTGGAGTTGCGCTTCCATTTATGGCTGCAATGCCACCTTTTGACTTTATGTAGTTTCCGATTTCCTTGAAATAAGCTTCCGTCTGGTCGTCAGTTGCATAGCCGCCACCGTTGCGCTTACCGGAATCGCCCAGATAGATGCCCTTAACGTCTGCATGCTCATACCACGAATCGATCTGGTCCTTTATTTCTTCGATTGGGCGCGTTCCGCCTCTTGTACCGACGTATCCGAGCGGGTTGAGACCTCGATCACTCGCTTCGGCGATGTTTCTCTGTAGTTGTGGATCTATTGAATCGAAAGGTTTGTCTGAGTCCCATGAAACATCATCCGACGGCAACGTCACGATCATGCTTCCTTCTGGCGCATCGTTGTTGATTTTCTGCCATGTTTCGCTGGACTCTGGAAAAATGTAAATCAGTTTCGCTTCGCCGGTTTCGGTCGGCTCTTTCATGGAGTCATTCGGTTCCGCTGGTTGCTCACCCTCTGAGGGGTTCTCTTCGCCGCCGGGTTTTTCTTCGCCGCCGGGTTTTTCTTCGCCGCCGGGTTTTTCTTCGCCGCCGGGTTTCTCTTCATCACCCGGTTTTACCTCTCCTCCAGGCTTTTCCTTTCCGGGAACTTCATCACCAACCTTGTCCGGTTTCTGTGCCGCTAGTTTTTCCATGAATTTCTGGAACTCTTCAGGAGAAATCACTCCATCACCATTTGCGTCCATCGCTTGGAACGCCTGTAGAAGTTCGTCCAATGTAATCTGACCATCGCCATTCTGGTCGAGGAAGTTCATAAACTCTTTGAACTGGTCCTGCGGTGAATCCGTTGGGGGCGCTTCTTCACCACCCTTCTCTTCCTCTCCAGATTTTTCCTCTTCTCCCCCCTTATCTTCGCCGTGTTCTTTCTCACCGGCGTGTTCTTTTTCACCGCCGTGTTCTTTTTCACCGCCATGCTCTTCTTCACTCACGTGGTCCTTTGGCGTCTCTTCGTTTCCATACTTCAACTCATCGCTGCCACCGGCTTCGATTATGTGCTGGCGCGCGGAGTTTTGCAGCATGTCCAGGTTCTTCAACTCTTGTTTGGAAAACCCATCCGCGCCAAAGTATTGTTGCGCTCGCTCGATCAGACTCTGTTCTTGCTGCAGATTGGTATACTCATCAAAGTCAATTTCGCCCGACTTCACTCCATCGAAGATGGCGTGCTCTTGCCGCTCTTGTCGGAAGTCCAGACGTTCTGGATCGCCTATTTTCGGCGCATGAGCAGTGCTTCCCTCCATCTTGTATGGATCGCTTGCTCCCATGTCGAGGTAATTCGCGTTTCCATCTCCGCGTGTTTCTGCATTCCATCGCTCGAATGAAGACCATTGACTGCTCGGACTATAGAGTTCATCGTGAATGGCTGACTCTGAAGGGCGCGCGGGATTGACCGGATAGACCGATTCCATTTGATGTTCAGGCATGGTGGCACTCTCCATCGAGATGACTGTGCGTGCAGAAAAGTATCCGGCATATCAGCCAGACAATACTTCGACTTGCTTAGTAAGGTGCGTAACGAAGGTTGCCGACTAGCGGCATTCGGAAGGTTTGGGCGAAAACGGTTTTGACATTATGCGAGCACTTTATGACAGCGACGTGGCACATTCCCGCGCTGCTCATAGTCCGTATTTTCCCCATGTCCTCAGGTTTTTCGGCTATCAGTTCAGGAAAAGTTCAGACGAACTTGGATATTCTGAACGGGTTGAGGCACGAACTGGTGTTGTAAAAATGTCATACCATTCTTCATTCGCTCAGTCTCCAGGCGACTCCGAGCTTCGAGCACAGAAACAACTAGATGCCGACGCTAGCGACTACTATCGCTTCAGCGGTGACGATTGGGCGCCGTCCAAACCCCTGCGCAATGCGCGATTGGAACAGCTTCCTACCGATTTTCAGATTGTTGATGCTGAGAAGCCGCATCCGTACGAATTTGCGGAAGACGATATCAGACATGCGAAAAGCACAGCTGCACGGCTCACTGCACTCGAAAAGATTGCTTCGAGCGGAGTGGAGAGTTTCAAACTAAAGGACAAGGATGGCGTAGAAAGAGAGTTCAGAGTTGAAACACAAGAATGTGGCAATAAGACTTTGATTCACTGCTACGCGAAAGATTCTCGTGGGCATGAGCAGATTGTGATGCGTGCCGCTCGTAACGCCAGTGGCGAGATCGAGCAGCAGCGCAATAAGGATGGTAAGCCGGTTTCGTACTATGGCGATATTTGGTCGCGTTCGATGCAAGGCAAGACTGTTCTTGTTGGTGAGAAACAAGAAGAGCGCCCAAGGGATGAGAAAAGAACTGAGCGAAACGGGGATCGCGAGCGAGAGCCCAAGCGTGACCGAAACTGCGACACGGACCGAGAACGGAGTCGCGATAGAGAAAAGGGAAGAGAGCGTGACAGTGACAAAAATCGTGAACGAGAATCGAGAAGACGCGATGCGTGCGAAGACAGCGACGCTGGGCGTGGTCCACGAATCGACATTGGGCGGACCCTGGCTGACGTGGCTTCCATTGCTGCACCATTCTTGATGGCGCAACTAAGCAATCGAGATCGGTGCAACGACCGCTATTCATTCAGGGATTATCCAAACTACTTGCCGGAGCGCGGATGCCGCAACTTCTACGACGGACGCAACCACCACTACTCCGGTGGTTATCGGCAAGATTTTGATGACTATAGAAGGCACGATTTTCACGGATATAAGCGAAGCGTCCGTTGCCGGTAACGTCGCGTCCCTACATGCCGCTGCAGACCGCGCAGCATAGCAGGATGAGCTCTTAACCTAAAAGATCCACTGTTCCGCACGCAATAGCTCAACTACAATCTCGCGAATTTTGCCGGCAAAGAGAAATTGCCTCAGCTCTAATTCGTTCAATTCATGCAAGTTGAGCGTCCCGTGTTCATTGCGTGTCGGGTATTTAAGTGGTGCGTTCCAAAAGGGCAGTTTGCCCGGACCCGGCTCAATTTGACCCGCATCTTTCGGCGAAAACGGAATTTCGTGATAACTGTCCAGCCAGTCTTGCAGGATTTCACCAATGCGCTCTATCGTCTTGTTCATGTAATCAGCGCCTTCATCGCTCAATTTCGAAGACGATGCGGCAAACAAGTGAGGGTACTTTTCTTTGGCCCGCATCATCGCTTGCTCTATCTTCGCGCGACCAGTGACGCATGTGTCCTTCGGACCAATCACGATGCCGGAGAAGAGAAAGGTCATGATGCCGATCACTCTTTCCATCGCATTCTTGGTGCGGCGTAAACCCTCGACAGCCAGCTTTTGCACTTCCGGTCTGATCACGCGGAAAGAGTCTGCGAAACTGTTGACCGCTGAATCCAGCGAGTTGTGGATGGTCGGATCCTCGAAGATCGCCTCGGTATCAGGACCGCGTAGCAGTGCAATTTTTGCGAAACCTTCCGGGTGATTGTAGTTAATGGAGTGATCTCCAGCGATCACAGCATGTGCAACTTTAGAATCTTCCGCCTCCGGATGCGGAACGAACCAATCTTCGACGCCGATGTTGACTAGCAACTGCCGCTCTGCCGGAGTGAAATCGATGGTCGCAAGGTCACTGCTGAGATGTTCCTTGTTGAAAGGATCGTTGATCTTTTTCCAGATCGAACGCACCACTTCCATGACTTGAAGCACGCTGCTTGACGCGTTTTGTGGAAGGGGACCAGCGGGAGTGAACGGTCCCAGCCCCATTTTTTTACTCAGCAGGATGGCGACGACATTGGCCATAAACTGTGGTGGTGCGATTTGGTGTTCTTTGACTGCGCGCGTTATGCGCTCAACGCTCTTGATCACCTCTGGGTTTGTGAAGTCCATAAAATAGGAAAGAGCTTGCGCAGCGCCATATGCGCCGTGCACGTTATGGATGATGAAGTTCTTCCTGTTCTTCACGCTGTCGGAAAAAATCGACGCAAGGATAGCGTCGCGCGTTTCGGTGTGATCAAGCTGCAACAACTTGGCCGCTTCCAGCACTTCGCCGACTTCCGAGCGAGTGTGTTTCCAGTTCATGTTCCACTGATAGCTGGAACCCGGTGATTGAGTGTTTGTCGAGCGATCGAGACGTTCAAAAGAGTCACGCACGGTTGAAAGCGCGCACCAGATCAAATCTTTGTCTTCCCGCGTCAGAAGCTCGTCTGCTTCGATTTTTGCATAGACGTTGGTGACTTTTCCGTCGGCACCACGGACCGGAACATCCAGCAAATCGTTTTTCAAATGTTCTAGCGATTGGTCAATGTTCTTTGGCGCCGGAAAAATGTCTTGAAAACGGAAGTTGTCGGTTAGCCTGCCCAACTGCTCGGACAAGATGTCAATTTTTATCGGCTCGAGCTCGAGCGTGCGATTGATGTCGCGCCGCTTTCTAGGCTCAGCGGCGCCCTTGTTGGACGGCTCAGACTTGCCGCCGGAAGGGGAATTTGGATTTTTGCCACTTCGAGGAGTGCTTGACATGGCTGTCTTTTTGAAACTTTGGTCTTTGAGCGAAAACCTTTGAGTGGATATTCCCACATATGGCCATGATAAATCATATCGAAAGTCGCCCCCATATTGCGTAGTCAGGGGATTGGAGCTTGCCGTAGAACGATTAATTGTGCTGTAAACCCTCGGCCACGCACGCCTTGCGTGAGTTTCATTAACGCTGAGCCAAGTAAACGAGCGTAAATCCTGCCAAAATGTGTCCTTGAAGCAGCAGTTTCGGAGTCCGCCCCAAATTGACCAGTTCAACCTTTCAAGGAAGTGAGTCCGGTGGCAATGCTCATGCCTCCACCTCGCACGGCGGGGGCACGTTGCGAAAGTGGATACAGTTTCTTTTCATCCTCGTCTCTGCGCTCGTCATATTCATACCGGGACTCTATCACTACGGCATCATCGATCCTAGTGACGGACTCTATGCTGAAGGCGCCCGCGAGATGCTGGAGCGCTCAGACTGGATAACTCCCTCGTCCAACTACAAACCTTTCTACGAGAAGCCGATCCTCATCTATTGGATGATCATGGCTTTCTATCAGCTTTTCGAGGTACACGAGTTTTACGCTCGCTTGCCAGTCGCTCTCTGTGGAGTCGCCTCGGCAGTTGCTTTGTTGATTCTCGTTCGCCCATTTCTCGGTGCGCGCGCGTCCATGTTCTCTGCGCTGGCACTGCTCTCCACGCCCATCTTCGTCACGGTTGGCAGGGTCGCGATCACCGACGTTCCTCTGACTCTGTTTATGATGTTGGGTGCACTTTGCCTCTTCTCACGTTGTTTCGGCGCCCATTGGATTTCGCTGGCCGTTGCGTATTGTTCTCTGGGACTCGCTCTTTTGCTCAAAGGACCTGTTCCTGTAGCGATGGTAGCCATCATTCTTTTGATCTACCTTGCCTGGACCCGCCCGAAAGGAACCGAGGCGTGGCACCAGTGGTGGTGGCGCAAAGCTTTGCTCCTGCATCCGCTGTTGGGTACCGCAGTCATGCTGTCCATTGCAGCCCCCTGGTACATAGCTGAAGGCATCGCCACGAAAGGAGCGTTTTTCCAGGAGTTTTTCATCAATCAAAACTTCGGCCGAGCGATGGGCACAGTCAACCATCAGAATCCGTTTTGGTTCTATATCCCGATCTACCTGGGCGGTTTTTTTCCCTGGTCTGTTGTTACCCTGTTTTCAATTCGCCGCTACTTTTCATTGGTGAAACAACGTTGGCTCCCTACACGCAGAGCCAATCTCGAGCTGTTCTCCATAATCTGGCTTGTTTTTGCGCTGGGTATCTTCACCATCTTAAAAACAAAGCTTGCCACGTATATTCTGCCGATCGCCCCACCGTTAGCCATTCTTTCCGGAAGTCTTCTGGACAGAGTCATTCGCCACAGGAAGTCGAATCTGCTGTCTTGGGCGCTTCTGGCATTCATCTTGATTGTTATGCCACTGTTGGCTATCGCGGCACCAGCTATTTGCTTCAAGCTTGCCATCGATTTTTCCGGACTTTATATGATCGTCGGTTTCGGATTCTTCATTTGGTGCTTCCTTGTCATCGCAACAGTAGCCGCGTTCAGGAAAAAACTAGAAGCATCTATTACCGCCATCGCATGCGCTTGCGCCTTTGCTTGCGGGACATTTGTTCCGACTGCTTTGCAGTATCACTACATTCGCAGCGATCGACCGCTGTTTGAGCTGCTTCGCCGCGTTGTTAAGGATAAGGCACAGGTGGCTCTGTACATGCGTGATTCGCCAGCCGTCAATTTTTATTTGCGCCGTCCAATCAAAGAAATCAAAACACTGCTCGATTACAAAATGTACGTCGAGGCCGGCAAGAAGCCGCACTATCTGTTGGTAACAAGCGATGTTATGGAACAGATGAAAGAGCCGCCGGCCATGTGGACTTTGCTCGACAAGCGCTCGAAGTGGCATCTCTTTGAAGTAGATCCATAGTGGTTGACGCACTGCACGCTCCAGCCTGTTGGGGAGTCGGCGGCTCGCCGGCGCCGGGCGGCAAAAATGCCGCCCCTACAAAAACCTGGGAGCCGACATTCGAAATGTAGGGGCGATGCCATGCATCGCCCGCATTTGCAACGGCCGACGCATGGCGTCGACATTAGTGCGTGAATACTACCCTTTGCGAATGCGGTAGCCCACGCGCGCGACGTTTTCAATGAGTGACTTCGCGTCTTCTCCGTCGTTGTCGATCGCTTTGCGAATGCGCACTATGGCTGCACGTAATCCGGCGGATGATGCTTCAGAATCCTGGTGCCAAACGCGTGTGAGCAACGCTTCAGTGGAGAAAATCTCGTCCGGATGGCGCATCAAAAACTCGAGCAACGCAAAGTCGCGCGGCTGCAGGTGAACGTCTTTGCCGCCTTTGGTCAACCTGTGTTTCGTTGGATCAAGCACAATATCGTGCATCGCCAAGCTACTTGTCGGCGCGACGACCTGTCTGCGCAAAAGCGCGCGAATCCTTGCTACAAGCTCGCGCGCATCAAACGGTTTGGTCAGGTAATCGTCAGCACCACCATCCAATCCCACTTCCTTATCTCTAATTTGACTCTTGCCGGTGAGCATGAGAACAGGCGTTGCGCCCCCGCGAGCGCGAAACTTTGTGAGGATTTCAATGCCCTCGATGTCCGGCAACTGCCAATCAAGAATAATGATGTCGTACTGACCCTGTCGCAAGAATTCCAGCGCGGATTCGCCGTCATGCGCCATTTCCACCGTGTGATTCGCCGTACACAACGCATGCTCGACAGTTAGAGCAAAGTCTACGTCATCCTCTACCACCAGAATTTTTGCCATGCGGATTCTAGCCCAGTGTTAACTCACAACCCCGGGTCAATTTTAGCTCAACTTTTGGCGCGGATGCTAGACGGGTTTTGAACCGTCGCCAGCAGGCAAAGAAACCAAAAATTCCGCGCCCTTTCCCTCTTCGCTTTCCACCCAGATCCGTCCACCATGAGCTTCGGCGAACATCTTGCAGATGGCAAGTCCCAAGCCTGACCCACTCGACTTGTGCGCGCCGTCGACTTGAAGATAGCGCTCGAAAACGTTTACCAGCTTGTCCTTTGGAATACCCGGCCCGGTGTCTTTGACCGAGAGTTTCACGCTTCCATTATTCTGTTCTGCCGAAAGTGAAATTTGCCCACCTTCCGGAGTAAATTTGAAGGCGTTTCCTACCAGGTTCGACAACAAGCGCAAGAGCTTGTCCTGATCTCCCCAGACGGTCGCTTCTGTGTCATTGACGATTAGATCGATTTTTTGTGCTGCAGCCGTTGTCGCATACAAATCAGTGCAGCCCTTGAACAAATTGCGTACTTCGACTTCAGCGCAATCGATTTCGAAATTGCCGGATTTGATCTTTTCGATATCCAGAAGGTCGTTGATTAGACTCATCATGCGCGATGTGTTTCGCAAGCCTGATTCGACGAACCTCTGCCCTTTATCGTTGAGTTCACCCAGCTGACCCCGGTGCAAAAAATCGAAGACATTGTTGACGGTGCCCAGTGGCGTTCTCAAATCGTGTGTGACCATCGCCACCACTTCTTGTCGCAGCCGCTCTGCCGCACGCCGTTCTGTGGTGTCATGGAAAACGCAGAATGTAAGTTTTTCTTCTTTGGCAAATTGAGCAGAGCACGTAACATCAATTACAGTGCCGTTCTTCCTAGCCAATTGGGTGTCGAATGTTGTGGCGGTTTCTTCACTTTGCTGAATTTTGTCGAAACAAGCCAGCACGTCGGAAACATCCTTGCCGGCAAGAAAATCGATCAGGTGCGAGCCGAGCAATTCATCCGGTTTGTACCCGAGAAGCAGCTCCGAAGCAGGATTGACTTCTACGAATTTGCCTGCCGAATCAATTGAGCAAATGAAGTCGCGAGCATTGTCGAGCAACGCGCGTTCCTTTCTAGCGGCTGCTTGCAGCTCTTGCGCCATGCGATGGAAAACTTGATCGAGCTGGGAAAGATCATCATTGCCTTTGAGCACAGGATGCAGCGGAACATTGCTCGCCAATCTGAGCGTATTGTCGCTCAAGCGCGCAATTTTGTCGGCGATCGTTCGGGTCAAATACAATGCCACTAGGGAAACGAATGCCGCCAGCAAAATTGAGATGGTCCAAATGCTGAACTGAATTTTTTCGCGGATGTCCTTTTGTATGAGCGGCGCGGCCTCGGCAACTTGCGCTTCCTCACGCCGAAGATTTAAGAATTCCGGAGTCAGAATCGCCTTTGTTTGCTTTCTTAGCTCATACCAATACGGTTTTCTAAATGCTCTTGCGGCTGTGGTTTTCCCGTCCCGATCCAAGCTGCCTCGCAGAATTTCCATAAGTTCGACACTGCGGTTAGCCGCTTTACTTGAACTGGCGATCATAGAATGTGAGTGTTCATCGCCGGCCGTCAGTTTCTCCAATTCGTCATAGGTTTGGCGAAACTTGATGATGATCGGCTCCATTGCTTCTTTGGTCAGCAATTCGTCATTCTTTTCAGCGCTGAACATGAAAAAGGCATCGTACATCTGCTTCGATATCGAATTGATGCCTTCCGTGATCTTTTGCGCTCGAACCGATCTCTCCAGCTCCATATCCGCCTGACTGTGCAGGTTGGAAAGAGCCACCAGCAGAATAATTTCGAGAACAACCGGCACAATTGCCAGCGCTAGAATGCTGAGTCTTAGGGTTGACCTGTTTTGCATGCTCCGATTATGGCATTCAGATCCATTTAGAGCTATTGTTGCCAACAGGTCGGGGGAACCTGCTTAGTCGAGTCTGAACCATTGACCTTCGAAGTTTCCCAACCAGTAGTCACCATATGCGGTGCGCACTGAAACATGATTTTCATTTCTGCTGACAATAGCGCCCGAGGCGTATTGAGCATAGACAACATTGCCGTCGCTGTCGGAAAAGAATCTGCTTCCGTCGGGAGTAGTCGCATTTGCATGCGAATCTGGTTGCATTGAACTCAAACTACGGCTTTTTATCAAGCCGAAGCCGCATGCAATTGATCCAAATCCTTGCAGATGATTCATACCGGATACTCCTGCGAATATAAGAACGCGTGGGGAAGCTCACAGTTCCAATCTACGGATTTGCTGTGATGAATTGGTTACCAATCTGTATTCAAACTGTGACTACGTTGAATCGGCGTTAAGTCACCGTAGTGCCCAGTTCCCGTAGGGGCGATGCCATGCATCGCCCGGCTCGCGTGGTGGCGCATTGCATGCGCCTTTCGCGTAGGTGGCATCTATACCGCCCCTTCGAAAGACCAAAGCTTCGTACCTGACTGTAGCGGGTGCTGCAACGGCAGTCATTTGCAGTCACAATACCCCAAAACAGAGAGTCCGCCTCTCACTTGCGTGAAACGCGAACTCCCCTTTCTTCCCGTGCGCAGAAACTTTTTGGAGGATTCTAGCTAGCGATCTTCGGCAGCCATAGCTTATCGCTCGTCATGAGAACGGTTGACTCTCTGTTCATTTGATTCAGCTCTGCAATCTGTTTTGCATACGCGATCACTTGCGACTCTGATGGTTGAACACCGTGTTGCATCAATGCTCGGCGTGCGATTCGGTCGAAACCGTCGCCTGGTTGCACGTCCACCTGTTCGTTTTGCTGTACTGCATCCGCTACTGCTTTTGCAGCGCTGGCGACGCCACCTGCGATGCTTGCGATGAGGCCTTCGCCGTCAAAATTTGTGTCACTTGAAGCTGCACCGGTTTCGCTTTCCGCGGCAGCCAATAGTGCTTTGCCGGCATTCAATGTTTCGGAGCTTATATGACCGTTTTCATCTACGAGCTTTCTTACGTATGGCTGGTTCCAGTCTTTGTACAGCGTCGAGACGATTTTGCGCTCTTCTTCGTTAAACATGGCTCCGCCAGAGTATTTATCCGCTTTGAGCGCGTTTACAAGGTCCAAGTAAGAGATGGAATCGGCCGCTCCGTCGCATCCTGCGAGTTTCTTGAAGAGAGCGTCACCACCTTCTTCGGAATCAAGCTGGCTGGCAATCTTTCCTGCCGAAATGCCGTCATTGTGATCTTTGATTCCCTCGTCATGCCGTCTTTGCAATTCATCGACCGCATTGTTCAAGTCGTTTTTCGAAATTGCTTCGTAGCCAAACCAATCTCTTGTGAGGTCGATTCCATGGGGGAATAAACCGAAATCGCCATGTTTCTTGCGCAATTCGTCATATTGGTCCAACAGCGCACCTGCCATTGCTTGGGAAACAGCATCATTACCCTTTCTGAAATTGTTGAGATCGGCGCGACTGAACTGTCCTTCTTAC
>DTSE01000076.1 GCA_012965515.1 Candidatus Melainabacteria bacterium
GTCAGATCGTGTTTGAAACAGAAACACACTACCTCTCCTCGCGCTTGATCGGTGGAGAATACCCGCGCTATCAAGAACTTTTCCCGACCGAGTACAAATACCTTGGCGAACTCAACGCAGATGATTTCGTTTCCTCAATCGAGCGCGTTGCCGTTATGTCTGACGATCGCACTCACCTGGTGAAACTGCACTTCGAAGCAGACACACTGCAAATCTCAGCCAACACACCTGATGTTGGTCAGGCTCAAGATGAAACACAAGTCCAATTCGAAGGACAAGTGCTCGACATTGCAGTGAACGTCCGCTACTTGATCGACGTGCTGCAGCGTCTTTCCGGCGCCGCAATTCGCATGGAAATGACCGGTCCGCTCAAGCCAATCATCATCAAGACTGGCGCCGACGACAAATACCGCTACCTGCTCATGCCGGTTCAAGCGCGCTAGTACCATTTCACTCAGGCCAACTGCCATTCAGGCTTTCCGTCGCCGCTAAAATCGCCTGATTGCTGCGGCAAAGTAAAGCGGTGAGCCTAATTGCGTGTTTGTGTTTTGTTTGGTCAGCTGCGCAGGGTCTACTTCTTATGCAGGTCCTTTCGGCTTTTGTTTGAAATGGAATCGATGTCTTTCAGCACTTCGAATTCTTCTTGATACAAGCGCGTTGTGGACTTGAACCGTGGATTTGCGTATTGCAGGAAAGCCGCTTCCTTTGCACGGAATTGGTCGGCTTCTTTGTTTTTATGCTGGTTGCGCATCGAGCGTTCGACTTCGCTCGCTAATTCAATGAACTTGTGCGATCCATCAGGTTTCATGTGCACCTTTGCTAATTCATACGCTTTGCGAAAGTACTTCTCAGCCTCCGCGAATCGTCCTTTTCCTTCGCTGACGTATCCAAAATTTCGATAAGCGAACAACTCTTTGTACTTGCTTTTGTCCTTCTGTGCATCAGCCATTTGCTTGCGATACCAGACTTCCGCGCCGTCGTAGTCTCCAGACAAGCAACAGAAATTGCCACGATATTTTTCGATTTCGCCGGTCATTTCTGCTTCATCGTATTGTTGTTTTATCTCTGCGAAAATCTTTGCGGCATCAGCTTTTCGCCCCAGCTTGTCGTAGACGCAACCCAGGTAGATTAACCATCGTGAGCTGTGAATCCATGCCTTTCCGCGCATTGCTCTCATGTATTTGTGAATCTTTTCCAGTTGTTCTCGCGCGCCGTTCCAGTCTTTTTGAACGATGCAAACACTGGCATACTGGGTTCTAGTCTCCATTTGTTTTGGATGCGTTTCACCAAAGACTTTTGTTTGAATGTCAATCGCATGTTGCAGCGCATAGCGCGCCTTGAGCTGCGCCGAAAGTGTTTGTGGTGACTCGCCTTTTGAGACGCCGCTGTGTTCTTGGTATGTGTTGGCGAGGTCTTCCAGAGAAATGGCTGCCAGCTCGTCGAGCGCATTCTTTTTGTTCAAGTTGGACGCTAGCGTAAGGATCTCTTGAAAGTATGGTTCCGCTTTTTTCGCGTCGCCCTGGTCGATGATGGCGCAGATGAGCTTCGCCAAAACTTCCACGCACTTAGATGGATTGTCTCCGTAGCTTTTGGCTTTCTCCAGCGTTTTCAAATAGATCTTCTGTGCGAGGACATAGTCTTTTCGCTTGTAAGCGTTGTAACCTCGGTCGAAGTCTTCCTGCCACCTGGTCCAACGTTCGTCTGGAGCCCAGCGACCCATGATGTCGTGTGGATCTGCCTGGGCGGCTGTGCCCGGTGTGTGGAGTACAACTGCTGTGCAACTCCACATAACAGCCAAGGAAAGTGGATAAGCGAAAACACCACTCACTCTAATTAGCTTCTTAAATAAGCTACGTGCCTTCATGTGAGCGGCTTATGTGTTCGGTACGGTGATTACTGGGACGCCGATTGAATCTATTGATGTCCGGTAAAAACCGTTTGAAAAATACGGGACCGACGGGACTCGAACCCGCGACCTCCTACGTGACAGGCAGGCGCTCTAACCAACTGAGCTACGATCCCATGACCGTCAGTCGAAGCCCGACGGACATTCCGGCGTATTGGGGGTGGCTATGAGAATCACATGTGATCTCTTGCCAGCCTACACACCGGAATCTGAGTATAGCACACGCATATAGGCACGTTTTGACTGGCGGGCGTTTGCGGCCGTCTGTTTACATTTACTGTTTATCGCTTTTCCTCGAACGTCTGAAATCGAACCGTCTGAAGCCTACCTTTCGTTATTCTGTCAAGGTTTCGGGGTTTTTTAATCGTTTAATCGTAGTCTCCCCAGTGCCCAAAATGAGATGCGTCTCTACTATGGATTTACAAACCTCCCCGTATTCAATGGAGTTCTTATGGCTGGCGCAAACCAGGCGAGCGAAGCATTCAGCGCAAGCTCTCTGTCCGACAGGATGGTAGCGGCGGCAGGTGCTGATAATGTGGCTAAAGCTTCGGCAGAGAGTGCGGATGCCTCCCAGTCGCTTTGGCAAGCCGCTTATGAGAATCCGGGCGAAACAGCCTTAATCGTCGGTGGAACAGCGCTGGTCGTTGGCGCGGCAATCGCCAGCCGGGGCAAATTGGCGAAACTTTTGCCTACCGCAAAGAATGACGTACTGCTCGTTGAAGACAGTGCGATGTTCGGCAATGCCTTTAAGGAAACGCTGGAACAACAAGGTAATCGAGTTACATGGGTAACTGGAGCAGAAGATCTGACAGCACTCAAAGCGGGGATTGCTACAGGACCAGGTGGAAAGCCGGTTCCGGTGCAATTGGATCGCTTTCAGGCTGCCTTTGTCGATGGCGATCTCGCCGGCAAGGTTACCGGCGCGCAAGTCGTTGAGAGGCTTACAGCGCAGCATGTTGCCAGTGTCGGAATCAGTTCGCAACCGACGATGAATGCAGCAATGCTCAAGGAAGGCGCAATAGCAGCCGATTTGAAACCATCCGTGTTTGGTGCGCTGGTAAACAAAGAGGTTTCCGTCAAAGGTATTTTGAAAGATCCTGCCGCTGTTCAAGGCAAGCTTGATTCATTCAGAGAGCGCTTTATGGCTGACAGCAAAATCGGAGCCAAAGCTAGCGAAATTTTGAAGAGTGCCATGGAAAGGTTTGGAATTTAGCCTCAGTAGCAGTTATTCGCAAAAAGGAAGAGTCAGACTAAGCACTTTCCTGCCCGGAGTCTGGGAAGAACTTCGCTTGTCCAAACATCTTCAGATGTGTGCAAGAGAAATGAAACGTTCGAGATGATACCGCCTTCGGGACTAGACTTTGCATCGGTTGGAACTAGGTCGTGCAAGTTGATTGTTTTTTGAAACGACTTCGCTACAGCCAAGCTGTACTGAATACCATGCACCGCGGCGATTGGTCCGAGATCTTTGCGAGTTACTGTAATACGGCATGATGGGTCGGTTTCCAACAAGGCGTTTAGTGTTCCAGGGTCAAACAACGGTTTGTTGGAAACATCAACCAGCACCACCCCTGGTGCCACGATAACGGCAGATTTGGCCAAGTCATGAGAAACTCGAACTGCTTGATCGTAGGTCGAAACCTGTTCTTCTAGCCGTGCAATGGCTGCTTCATTGCCTTCCACCGCTTTCACCCAGTCAGCAAAAAGTTTTTGATGCGCGATTTCTCTTTCTTTCGGTCTGGTTGCATCGTAGGAAGGAATCACTGCTATTCCTTTAGCAAGAAGCTGGCTTATTGGAGTGCCTGTAACTTGCAACTGCGGCTCTCCATCAAGCTTGGCAGCATCTTCGTCCAAACCAGGATATGTGATGCCGGCTGATTTCATCGCGGCTGTTAATCCATCCGCATCAGGGTCGGCAATGATTGCAACTGCGTTTGAAAATTCCCCTTCTTTGACCAAAGTGCTGCATGCCGGATGCAAGCGGCGGACTGTAATCGTGCAGTTTTCGCCCAACATTTGTCTCAGCTTTGCGGTGGCTTTCACAACGCGCAATTCTCGATCGTTGGCTGGTTCTCCGTCTATTCCGTGATGGTCGCGAAAGACGACATCGAAACCTTCTTCCGTCAAACGTTCCACCGCCTCAACAGTCGCATTGGTAATCGGCGTGTCGATAAATAAAATCGTGTTGCTGCTGGATGAGTGGATTTGAAAGCATCGCGCACGAATCCAATGATAGTTTCAACATCTTCCGGCGTGAAAGCCTTGATGAAGAGAGTCGGCACATTATTGATGGTCAGTTTGATCATTGTTTTGCTTTCGTGTAGCTGGCGCATCGAATGCGCCTTTTTTTGTATCTTGAGTAACTACTGTTGAAGGGGTTCTGCGGAAAAACTTGTGATGTTGCCGTCTTCGGCTTGAAATGAAATTGAAATAGGATTGCAGCAGACTTCGCAGTCCTCTACATATTCTTGCCCGCCGGAGCTAAGATCCAGCAGCATTGAGATTTCCTCCCAACAATAAGGACAGGTGAAGAAGTGTTCTTCGAGCATTTATAACGCTGCTTCCCTCTTCATGATGTAATCGACACAGGTGTATCCGCCATCCGCAACGATTGTTGCACCGGTGATGAACACGAGCTGCAGAGTGCGATCGCTCGCCCAATTCCGCGCGATACGCCAGTCACTAGTGCAGTTTTTTTCAGAGCCATTTATGCCTGTCTTTCATAGGCAGTGTGGCAGATTTTTCAATTCAAGAAGTCGGTCGAATACTTGTTTGCCAACTATTTTTACTCTCTTGGTTTTCTCGCCAGCTTGCGCAACCCCTTAGTTTGTCTAATGAGAAAGCAAGATTCTGAGCCGTTTTTCACGATCTCTGCGAAAGGAAGGCGTAAGAAAACCCTTTGTGGATGCCAAGTGCTTTCGTATCCGCGCTAGCGGTGTCGGGGAATTGGTTTGGTTGTCAAAGGTGCCTTCTTTTCGGTT
>DTSE01000077.1:0-473 GCA_012965515.1 Candidatus Melainabacteria bacterium
TGGTGTCTTTGTTTCAGTACTTTCGCACGGCGCCACCATCTATAGTGACAGTCGTGCCGGTGATGAACTCGGCTTTTGATGATGAGAGAAACGCCACCAGTGCGCCTAGATCCTCGGGTTTACCAAACCGTTTCACTGGAGAATACTTCTTCCAATCCTCCAGCACTTTTGCGCGCGTGGTTTTCTGCGCATTGGCATACTGCAAGGCGAGGTTCTCTACCAGCGGTGTTTCGAAATATCCAGGGCAGATAACGTTGACCGTTACGCCTTCCTCTGCAACTTCGGTTGCAATGCACTTTGCCATGGCGTTTAATCCGGTTCTCAGCGTACTCTGGACTACTGAGGAACTCTCTGCCTCCAGTCCGAAAATAGAACCGATGAAAATAATGCGCCCGTACTTTTGTTGTTTCATGGCAGGCAAAACGAGCCTGCTCAGGACAATTGGAGGGCGTAGTACGAGCTCTTCCCCAAGT
>DTSE01000077.1:485-4887 GCA_012965515.1 Candidatus Melainabacteria bacterium
GCTTGAGAAAATGGGTAAGTGGGCGGGTGTCCGGTGCTGACAACGAGGATGTCGATGCCGCCGAGAAACTTCTCTGCATCGGTGAAGACTCTCTTCAAATCATCTTCTTTTGTCAGATCGGCGCTGATGCCGACCGTTTTCATTTTCGTTTGTTCTGATATTTGCGATGCGGCGCCCTTCACTTTTTCCTCGTCACGAGAGCAAATCGCGATGGAAACCCCTTCTTCAGCCAGCGCTTTCGCGCAAGCGTATCCGAGCCCATAACTTGCGCCGGTGACAAGCGCTCTCTTTCCTTGCAGTTGTAAGTCCATGTCTTAAACGCCTCGTTGCCGTGAGCATATTTTAGCGCTCCGCATTAAGTGGCGTTGTCAGTCGCGGTATTCGCGCATCATCCGCACGATCTGAGTTAGTTCACATTTCAAAATAGCCTTACTTCTCGTCTGATTAAGCATTGTTCTTGCCTAAATCTCTCACTTAGACTGAAAATCCAATTGCACTTTTCCATTGCGCCGAGAGAACTCTTTCCCGCACCACAGCAGGGCTATTGCACGAGAAGAATCTGTTTCCTCCGAGTTTTGACTTGGGTGGTGAAACATCGTCTGCTCATCTGTTTATGCGAGAAAGCGCATTTGTGAATCGACTTATGTTCCAGGTGAAGTAAGAGTCATTCAGAACATTATTTGCTTGGCAAATCTCAAAGCGCATGGAGAAATGCAGAACAAAACTATTAATCACCGCCGCATCAAAAAAATCGATCGGCACAAATCATGCAATTTTATGGTGTCAAATGCAGACCAAATCATCCCACAGGGAGAGATTCGCCGCTTTTCTTCGGGTAGTGTTCACAAAGATGTTTTAGAGCAAATTTTTGGAGAATGGCCTTCCAGCTTCGCAGAAAAAGACGATGATCCAAGGCGCGCCAAAGCGTTCGCAGTTGTTCGGCAGATCTTGCATTTTTATTACCACGAGCACGTTTTCGACAGATTCATTTTCGAAGGTTACATTGACGGTCTCACACACATGGACCGCTTGCTGTCGTTTTACTCCTACGAAAACGCTGTGAACAAGGCGCATTCACTGGTACACGAACGCCTCGGCTTGCTTAACCACATCGAGGCTGTTTTCTTCAACACGACCGAATTGGGAGATCGCCAGCGCAAGCGCGTGAATCAAGTGGGACAGGCAGTTTCCGAGAACGAATCGTACGTATTTGCATTGCGCGAAGGGTTGAGGTATGGATTGCTTCTATCTCTGGCGCAGACCAGCGAAGGGCTCCAGCAGCCGGAAGTCGCGAAGTTCTACACTAGTGACCTCGATTTCATGGTTAACGAACAGCCGCGCATGAGTGTGAAACATGTCGATCGCCTTCATGTGCCCACATGCGATGCGTCCGCTAATGGCTTGAAACAAGCACTCGAATTCATCCGCATCGTTTCGATGGTGGAGGTTTGGAAGCGCCACGACAAGTCGCTATACAACCCAATCAGCGACCCTCTGTGCAATCGTTTCAAGCGCATTCTTGCGAACGATGACTTGCAAGTCTTGTTCGTAAAGGCGCTGCGTGCAAATAAGCAGATGTTCCACCTCTTTCGTCTGGGATGCGGTCATGGAGAGTGTTTGCCAGCGATAGGAAACTTCGTGTTTTACCTGGATGTTCCTGCTCACCAGGTCCCTTCATGTCACATCGCAGCCCTGTTGCATCCGCTGGAAATCGTTGCGGAGAGCAAGAAGGTGTGGATGAAGTAGAACGCTTTAAAAGTTAAAACAACGGAAAGGTGGCACCATTAACGGTGTCACTTTTCGTTTTGTTCGAAAATACTAAAACGGGTAGTATGCACCGGTTTTTTATGACTTCAGTAAAGGCGTTGCTTTGAGCTCCTCGCGTGTTCACCTGGGTTTTACCGAAGGGTCGACGCATGGCTTCGACATCAGCCGGTCACTTTTGGTTTTCGGCTAATCAATATCCAGAAAGCTCCAAGCATGAACATTAAGCCAAACGGATTAATGAACATTGTCGAAATAGCGAATACCGTCGCGGCAATGCCGAGGAAGACAATCCCAAATAGCCCGTAACAGAAGAAGATAAACATTTCGAATGCCATTTCAGCTAAATGCAAGAACATAAGCGGCATAAAACTGTGGAAAAGTCCCACAAGAAAGGACACTGCAATAAGCACTGCGCCGAGCACCACGATTTTTCGTTGCCGATTCTGCATACAAATTCCTGAAGGAAGTGTTTCCACCCTGAAGGAGCAATCGGCACCATGATAAGTTCCCAGCCGTGTTGCAAACATTATCTTTCGACAATTTAGCAGGAGAGCTAACTCCAAAGGTTTGGCTACCGACGCGCGTGATGGATGAAATAGAGTGCGGCCGTGAAGAGTAAAACGAAGTAAGTAACTGGCGAATGAATTAGAAATGCCACGGCAGTAAGAAGTGACATTGCCATCACCCATAGGACAAAGAAGCATGCACTTCCTAGAAGCACAAATGAGCCGAGAACAAGAATTGCGAGGATCATTGCGATGTTTGCAAGATTGCTGTAAAGCAAGCCAAAGAGGAACGAAACCACCGTCAGCACAGAGCCAGTTAACGCCAGTCGCTTTGTTTTGCTCATCGTATGGTTTGCGTTCTTGTTCGGATTCGATTCGTAAGTAACAGCGTCAAAATCAGCAATAAACCCACCGGGTTACCCACAAGGCAGACTATGCCGATCACGCTGAGCACGACTACATAGAAGGTAACCAACAGAAAAGCGGAACAGACTACAAAAATGGTGCAGAGAGCAGCAGTGGCTGCATTCCACAAAAATAGCGGCAAGATTTTGTTCGTTAAACCAACAAAGAAGGACGTCACCGTCAAAGCAGCACCGATTGTCGCAATTTTAGCGGTGCGGTCTCGCATTTGGTGGTCCTCCTGCTTCTTAATTCCAAGTTACCACCGTCGCAAAAATCTGGCTGTGGTCTTAAGAAAATCGAAACCGGCGTGACAGTCGATGCCGAACTGTTCAATTGTTCATTGAAAGTAATAGAAATAGGAAATCTTCTTGAGACTGATTCTCATCAGAGTATAATCGCCGTCTGCTGAAAGAGAGCCAGCGCCGACCTCGCAAGAAGGAGAGTTTTCCGTGACCGCCATTTCCACCTGGATGAAAGAAGAAAAACGCGATCTCGAAATGAACGAGTATCACGAACAGTACTGGAACAGCTTTATCAAGCGCATTTCGCCGAAAGACGAGATCAAGGGCAAAACGGTTCTCGATTTTGGATGCGGATGCGGCGGCTTCTTGCGTTTGCTTCAAGATCAGCGCCAATTCAAAGAAGGCGTTGGCATCGACATCGCTGAGAAGTCTTTGGAAACAGCAAGATCACTGGTAGCAAAACGCCCGATCGAGTACTTGTTGGCTAAAGATGCAGAGAAGTTCAAAGGAAAAGTAGACTACGCCTTCAGTTACGAAGTCATCTACCTTATGCAAGATTTGGCAGAGCACGCTGACTTTATGTCTGAATTCCTCAAGCCAGGTGGCGTTTACTACGCTGCAACCGGCTGCCACACTGGCAATCCGCAGTGGGAAGACTGGAAGAAAATTATTCTCGGCGAGTCAGTATTGCCTCTTATTGATTACGCGCCCGACGATTTCGTAGATGCTTTCAAGGCGAAAGGCTACAAGGTAGGCGTTTGCCGTTTGGACCACAGAGACTTCGTTTCTGTAATCCACAAAGACTATTTCCCGACTGTCGAAGATGCGATCAGATATTACGCTGACGACATCCAGGTGTTCCGTTTCGAGAAGCTGTAAAAGGCTGAGAACCCACAAGAGGGTGATTCAAAATTTTGGGCGCGTGCAACGCGCCCCCACGATTTCAGCTCATATATTGATTTCGAAAACGTACTTAGCGCCTGCTTTCTGAGTGGGCGCTAATTTTTGTTTTTTTCAATAGCCAAACATATGTTCTCCTTCATGTGATCCGCCGTCTTTATGATCCCTAAAGGATCTATTTCTCACGGGCGCGACGTTTCCGGCTCCTTGACGTCAGAAAATTGCAATAACCTAACGATTGCGAAACTTTGCAGAAATAGGCCGCAAAATTTTGCTGGGACTAATTGACGTTTCAAACGTTCCAACCACAAATCCATCCCAACAATTTTTAGGAGAGCCGTTAATGATGGGAGTGTTTCACGATCTCGATGTCTACGGTCACGAACAAGTCGTTTTCTTCCATGATAAGGAATCTGGACTGAAGGCAATTATCGGTGTGCATAGCACCGTTCTCGGTCCTTCCCTCGGCGGTTGCCGCATGTGGAAATACTCCGACGAAGCTGCTGCTCTTCGCGACGTTTTGCGTCTTTCGCGCGGTATGACCTACAAGGCTGCCGTTGCCGATTTGAAACTGGGCGGCGG
>DTSE01000078.1 GCA_012965515.1 Candidatus Melainabacteria bacterium
ATTGAGAGACGAGCCTCCATTTTCTCGATGCGCGTGAGAATGAGATTCTCGATCGGTACGGTGTAGTGGTACTTGATCGCCATCGGAACGAGAAAAGCAGTAAAGTTCGGATCGTTTTTTTTCTTCTCGGCAATTGCCTGCATACAGATCTCGACGGCGCCGCTATGAAAAGCTTGAACGACTTCGTTTAGATAGAAGATTTCTCCCTCCGGAAAAATCACGAGAACTTCTTCGCCCTTTTGTACGGTTTCGATGGCAAAATCTTTTGCATGAGTGTCGTGGGCACCACGCTCGACAGAAAAATGCCCGAGCCGCTGCAACGCCCACCCGGCGATGCCATAAATTTCATCGAAAGCTTCTCGATTGCACATCGAGATAAATCGCTTGCCCGTGCGGCGCGAGAGTTCTAGACACACTCTTGGGTCGGTCTCATCGGCGTGATTGGGAATCAATATGACACCGGCACCAGCCGGCAAATTCCTCAGAATATCGAGGTCTTCATTCGCCAGATGCAGTTTGTATTTAAGGGACAGTTCAGTCTGTACGAGCGTCTGAGCAGCCTTAATTAGCCACTGACTGGGTCTGGCTGGACGAAACTCTCTCTTTTGAGACGGGGAGCCGCCGGGAGTCGCATTGGTCATGATTCAAGCCATGATACAGCTCTTGCTTGAAATCTTGCATCACCTTGCCTCTTGACCGACATACTTAGTAAGCTCAGCAAGACCGACGTGCATTTTATCCACTTCAGCTCTTGGCAGCCCTTTGCCTGGAATGAAACTGGCGCGATACAAGCGCAACTAACAAAGGAAGCAAGAATCAATGAGCTTCGACGCATGGGTATTCGGAATCTTGATGGTGGCTGGTGCCGTTCTGCTCGCCAGCGTGGGCGCTCTAGCAGTGCGTCGTGCGGTTTCTGCCGGTACCCTCAAAAGCAACCATGAGGTGGCAGGTTACCTTCTTTCAGTAGTGGGGACTCTCTACTCAGTCCTGCTTGGTCTTATCGTCGTCGACACTCAAAGCAAGTATCAAGAAGCCAGAGCAATGTCACAGCAAGAGGCTGATTCGTGCTTGGATATGTTCCACTTAGCGTATGGGCTGCCGCTGAAAGAGCGAATAGTACTTCATGAAAAGCTGCAGGAATATCTCGACGTTCTTGTCGCTCAAGAATGGGAATCGCATTCAACGGAAGGCTCCTTCGTCGATTTTGCGAAAACTCCATTTCGCGACGTTTGGTGGAGTTTGACCGATTTTGAACCGCAGACGAATAAAGAGCAAAGTGTTTACGAGCAGTTGCTCGATGAGATGCAAAAACTATCTGATGGAAGGCGCTATCGGATGCAGATTTCTAAAACCTCTTTGCCGCCCGTGATGTGGGGCGTGCTGATCGCCGGCGCCGCCCTAACTGTATTTTTCACCTACCTATTCGAAGTTGAAAACACTAAAGCTCAAGTCCTAATGACGGCTTTGGTTGCACTTTCACTGGCATTGAATATTCTTCTTGTTGCACTCTTCAACAACCCGTATAAAGGGTACATGCGAATTCAGGCGTATCCATTCGAGTACGACCGGAAAGTCATGCGCGAGCTTCTGAAGATTCGCGCGGATAAATAGGACTAGACTTCACTGCTCGGGCAGATGTCCTTGAGTGGGCAGGCCGGACAATCGGGGTTGCGCGCGTAGCACATTCTTCGCCCATGCCAGATGATTGTGATTGAGAAAAGCGACCAATCATCGTCCGGAAAGAGCTTCTGCAAATCCAGCTCAATCTTATACGGATCTTCGTTCTTGGTAAAACCAAGGCGCTTGGTAATGCGCTGCACATGGGTATCTACAGTCCATCCACGTTGACCGAATTCGACGCCGAGAACCACGTTTGCTGTCTTTCTGCCCACACCCGGTAGGGTAGTCAATTCTTCCAGCGTGTCAGGCACTTCACCACCGAACTTGAGAACGAGCTGCTGAGCACAGCTTTGAATGCTTTGCGCTTTCGCATTGTAGTATCCAGTCGGTTTGATAATTTCCTTGATCTCTTCAATGTCACCTTCAGCAAGAGCTTTTGCTGTTGGGAAACGCGAAAAGAGCTTGCCTGTTACTTTGTTGACTTGCACGTCGGTAGTCTGCGCGGACATGATCACCGCCGTTAGAAGCTGAAATGGAGATTCGAAATTCAGCTCGCAATCAGCGTCAGGATAGAGTGCACGCAGACGCCCCATCATCTCGCTGGCTGTCGCTTTCGAAACCAGCTTGATCGCCTTTGCATCCTTTGCCACTCTGGTATTAGGATTGGTATCAGATTTGGTCTTTGATTTGAGCTGAGCTTTTTCGTTTTTGGCGCGCGCTTTGGTAACTGTCTTGGCTGCAGTTTTCTTCGCGGTTGCAGACTTTGCTGGTTGAGATTTCTTTGCTGGTTGCGCATTCTTCGCTGTTTCAAACTTCTTTGCCATGCGAACTAACTCTCTCCCTTAGAAATTTGCACACCGCCAACAATTGATTCCGCGATAAAACAATCTAGCTCCCAACCTTCACGCCTCAGCCAGACGCTGTCACCGCGAGTTTCTTCCTCCTTGAATTTGCGACGGATCATATGTGCCATTTCGAGATTGGCAACAACAGCAAAAATACTGGGACCGCTGCCGCTTAACTGTGCAGACCAACAGCCAAGCTCCATCAATCTCTCTTTAATCAAAGATAGCGACGGATACATCTCGAAGACAATTGGTTCAAACACATTCGCAAATGACTTGGTCGCTTTTTCCAAGTTTCCGGACGTGAGGGCATCAATAGCCGACTGATGATCAATTGTGGGTCTCCAGCTCGAATTTTTTTCAGCCACCCACTTATCATAAGCGCCAAATACTGACGGCGTAGAAACAGACAATTGCCGAGGCTTCAAAACAACAAATGACAGCCGCTCAGTAATCGATAATGGAGTTAACAGCTCGCCCTTGCCTTTGCCCAGCTGTGTGCCACCGTGAAGAAGAAAAGGGACATCAGCACCGAGATTGGTGGCAGCTACTAAAAGCTCTTTCTCCGTCATTGGTTGATCGTATAGCTGGTTCAAAGCAGAAAGGACAGCAGCGGCGTTCGAACTTCCACCTGCCAAACCGGCACCAATTGGTATCTGCTTTCTAACATCAACGCGCACGAGTTTGTTTTTCAAGAGAGAACATGATGAGTCAAAAGCACGTACTGCTTTGGCAATCAGATTGTTTTCATCTAGAGGAAAGGCGCCCGGCTCACCGACAAACTCTGCAGTCAGTTCCAATTTCAATTCTTGCGCACTGCTTGGCAGTATATGGATGTTGAGGACATCTTCGAGGCTTATAGCTTGAAACAAAGACACTATAGAGTGATAGCCGCCCGGCAAATCACCAGTGACATCAAAGGTCAAATTCACTTTTGCAGGCGCGGTAACGCTTGCTCTAAGTTCCGTCACTAAACTGCATGCTCTATTTTAGGGCTGTAACAGCGTTGGCGATCTTAGCAAATTGATCGAGCGAAAGCCGCTCCGCGCGCACCAGTGGATCAATCTTTAAGGATGCAAGCAGCTTGCCAATCTCGTCCGGCGGCAAATTCAGAAAAGAAAGATTATTGCGCAGCATCTTGCGGCGCTGTTTGAAACCAGCACGAATGATTTGCCTCAATAATTTGTGATCGGCACAGTCAACCGGCGGTTTCTCATATGGCGTCATTCGAACGACAGCCGACGTGACATTCGGTTCGGGAACAAAAGAGTCTGCAGGAATGACCTCAAGCAATTCTGCGTGGGCGAAATACTTGATGAGCAGTGTAATCTGGCTGTATTCCTTATTGTTAGGATTTGCGACAAAACGCTCTGCAACTTCCTTCTGGACAGTCATTACCACCGAGTCGATCTTCGACAGCCATGGTGATGGCGCTCCGATTTCTCCGAAGAGCCTAGCGACAATTGGAGTAGTTATTTGATACGGAACGTTGCCGATAACCTTCAAAGACTGGCATTCTATGCTGTTTAGATCGAACTGGAGGAAATCCTGGTGGAAAACCTCTACGCCCTTGTAATTGCTTTTCTGCAATTCCTCGACACATTCACGATCGAGATCTATAGCAAGGATGCGGCATCCGTAAGGCGAAAGAAACCTTGTCAGAAAGCCCAACCCAGGTCCGATTTCGATCACGCAGTCGGATTCATTCAAGTCGAGAGCGCCAGCGATTCGAGAGAGAACTTCAGGATCGACAAGAAAGTTTTGACCAAGACGCTTTTTGGTGTGAAAAACGCGGGCTGCCTTGGTCAGTTGGGCTTTAGTGGGTGTCTCCGTCGCGCTAATTGCGAGGAACCTCCACTGACTTCGTATTGCGTTTCTTAGAAGTAGAGCCGGTACCATTTTCAGGTTGTGGATCGGGCGTCTTCAACATAATCAGACGCAGCTTGTTGATGCGGCGACGATCTGATTCTTCAACGCGCAGGATGTATTCATCCGTTTTGATCTCATCACCCAATTCCGGAGCATGCCCGAGCATGCCGAATACGTGACCGCCCATTGTGTTGAACTCTTCGTCTTCAATCTTCAAGCCGAGCTTTTCATTTGCCTCTTCCAGATCCAACTTGCCGTCAATAAGAATAGAACCGTCAGTCTGTGGCTGAATGTACTCTTTGACGATGTCGTATTCGTCTGCGATTTCTCCGACGAGCTCTTCGAGCAAATCTTCCAAGGTGACGATTCCGCGTGTGGCACCATACTCGTCAACTACAATCGCCATGTGCGTTTTCATTTTCTGAAACTCAGGAAGCAAGTCGCCGAGACTCTTGTTTTCCGGCACAACGAGCACCTTACGCGCGAGTTCGCCTACACTTGTCGATTCTTTGTGCTCCAAAATCGCACGCAAACAGTCGCGGATATGCA
>DTSE01000079.1:0-1436 GCA_012965515.1 Candidatus Melainabacteria bacterium
GCTCTTCGTATGAGGACAGCGGCTACCTGGAGAATTTTCTCGAAGGCGAGGAAAGAACACACGGGTTTTTTTTGAAGTTTAGAACCTGGTACAGACGTCCCTTCCAATTTCGCTACGAATGGATCGAGCGCGAGTTTCTTGACGCTCCATGGAAGGAGCGACTAGTTGGATGTGACGGTACGACGGCATTTTCAAAAGATGAAGAAGCCGGCAAGAAAATCCAGTCGAGCCTTAAATACGCCATTGCAGAAGCAAACACTCCATCGCGCAATTCGATTACACAAATCACGCAGCACTTTCCCGACTTGGACTTGCTTCCAATTGCCTGGCTTGATCGCCATAAAGACTTGACTCTAATCGGCAAAGAATTTGCCAATGACATTGAGTGCTATTGCGTCGCGAGCACTGTGAAAAATCCACATGACAAGATCATCTGGGTGTCTTGTGAAGACTATTCGCTGCGTCGTGTGAAAACCTACACGAAAATGTCGTCCAATATCTCCAATGAAATGCTGGATCTGGCAAAGAAAGTTGCACTCAAAGAGGTTGAGACTTCTTCGCTATCGCCTTCCCAGAGACCGGAGAAGCGCAATTACATCGAAACGAATTACGAAGAAGTTGCATTCGACAAAGATTTGCCAGTAGATATTTTCGCCCTGCCGCCAGAATAGGTTTAGAAAATAGACCCATATGTTTCGTAAAGCTGTGGAGGCGGATCTGCCTCAGGTTCAAAAACTTGTTGATGAGTTGTATGCGGAAGATCCGAATACTCAAGGCGTGACGACTGATATAAAACGCACGTTCTTCGAATTTCAATCGAAGCCTGACAAAGGGCAACTGATTGTCTGCGAAGAAGGCGGAAACGTTGTTGGCTACTGCATTATCATTTTCTTCTGGAGCAATGAATACGGCGGCAATGTCATAGACATTGACGAAATTTGCGTGGACAAAGAAAAGCGCCGCTCGTCACTGGCGACAGATTTGATCAATTGGCTGGAGCAAGAGTTTGAAAAAGATGCTGTCGGCTTCAGCCTTGAAATAGCGCATCATAATCGTCCAGCGCAAAATCTCGCCCAGAAACTGGGCTTTGCACCAGTGCGCAATCAGCACATGATCAAAATTACCAGGAATGATGGACTGCTTGAGGCGACACAATAGTTGCGCCTATTGCTGTGCACTCATCAAGGGCTGATAGTTTTGATAAATCATGAACAGCGTTGCTTTGTCTCTCTTTGAGAGTACGGGCCAATTGGTGTTGGACATCGAGAAGAACATGATGTCGTGATTGTTTGTCGAATGCCCTTGCAGCCCCATGGAATGCCCGAGTTCGTGCAAACAGGTTTTCTTCATTTCTTCATCTGACAGAGGCTGATGGCTTTGCCTGTCAATTGTCAAAATTCGTATGTCGGCGCGATCTATCTCGCAGGCCTTCGTCC
>DTSE01000079.1:1446-16298 GCA_012965515.1 Candidatus Melainabacteria bacterium
GACGAAGTCTTTTCCTCTGTCCACCGAAGCCAAAAGACAAACCCCCTGTTCGACGTTGTGTCCGGTAGGCTTTACGTCATACGGATTGCCTGTCCACTCGACAGTTAAGTCGGCTTGTTCTTTCGAATTCACAAGAACATATTGCAAGCGGCCTTGCCCGGCTTTCATCCATGAATTCAACGCATCGAAAAATCCGATGCGGAATTCCGGTTTGTATCCCGGCACTCCATCACCCATAGAGACCCAGACTTTGATTGGCAGTCGATTGGGCGGCCATCGATAGAATCGTCCAGATTCACTGATGGCACCGCCGTAATCCAGCGCTTGAGGATCTGAACGTTGCTCCGAACTTTTTTCGGTCAAAGCTTGGATCATGTTGTGAACCTGACCAATATCGGGCGCATTCGGATTGCTTGATGCGTACTTCTTCAGCCAAGTGACTGCCTTCATCAGTTGACCGCTAGTCTGATAGCACTCCGCCATGTTCAGGAGTGCGGAAGAATGGCGAGGATTGATCTGCAAGAGATCTTCGTATGCTCGAATCGCACCTTGCGTGTCGCCCAGTTCCGAGCGCACGCGAGCCAGAGCAAAAAGCACAATCTCTGAGTTGGGAGAAATTTGCCGGGCTCGCTCAAGCGTTTGCTTGGCATCAAAGTTGCGCTTCTCCTTCATTTGCGCTTTAGCGTGGGCTACAAGGAGTTCTGCCTCTACTTCCTTCGCATTTGATGCGTTTGGATTTTCTCTCAAATATTTGTGAAACCATGGTATCGCCTGTAGTTCCATGCCCGCATCAATACATGCATAGGCGGCATTCAAACAAGCTTCCGGAAACGGATTTCGCAAACGAACGGCCTGCTGATAGCACTCGATTGCTCGCGTGAATTCGCGAGATCGCAGGTGCGCGTTACCCAGCTCGAAATGCAAAATTGCCGAGCGCGGCATGCCTGCAAGTTCTCCGTTGAGAAAAAAGATTGCATCCTCGAGCTTGCCGGAATGCATCATGCTTTCTGCTTTCTTCGCGGCTCGGTTTTCAGCGACGTACTCTTCCTGGGTCTTATATCCTTGCGCGGCGGCAAGCGCAGGTACGACTATTTCATTGCCCGGTGCCGCTTCAGTTTTTGTATGCACTGTCAGGAAAAGACATGCAGTTAAGAGCATGTAATTACTTGCTTGAATGAACTTTCCAGAGCGCTTTGACATAAGACTATTAATTCTCATGGTTCTCAATATTTACCCGTGGCGAAAGCCTTGTAATCGACATCATGGGCCTTGCGCGCCGTACTTTCGGTAGAATCAAATACGGAGGTGCCTCGTGATTGACACTGCAGGGAAGATTGGTTGGCTTTTCGCTTTGATTGTTTCAGGTGGCTGGCAGGACTTGGATGCCGGTGCGCGTGCGGCAATGCGCGAGGGCCGGCTGGCTGAAGCAGAATCACAGTGGAAAGAAGCGATTGCCCGTGCCGAGAGCGACAAAGAGATCAACCCGGGTGTGGTGGATTGCTTGATTGGGCTTGCCTGGTTGTATGACAAACGCGGTGACACGGCTGAGTCGGAGCGTTTGTACGAATTGGCAATGCGCACTGTCGAAGGTGTCAAAGGCGGCGACAGTGCTGCATATGCTGACCGGCTGCCGGATCTGGCCGCGCTTTACCGCAGGCATGGGAAGAGTTGGCACTCGGACCTCTTGTTTCAGCGCCTTATAAAAATCCGCGAGAATACGAGCGGCAAGAATTCAACTGAAGTTGCTACTGCTCTTGAGATGTACAGCCGTTTTCTCCAGTCAGAAGGACGCCAGGCTGAGGCTACGAAAACAGCTGAAAAGGCGCATACAATTAGAGACTCATTGACAGATGCGCAGCCGCAGCAATAGCTGCACGGGCGTGGCTGAACATGCTTCTCGAAATCGGTTTTGTCTTGGAAAGATTCTTAGAACCCTGCCCGGACGCCGAAACTGTGGAGAAATTTCCTGCTTTGAAAGGCGCTGCAAAGGTTGCTCTCTTTCTCCATATTCGCTGTCGTAAACCGTTTTGAGCTGTGGATCTGCTATCTTTCTTACACTCAGTCTTTTATATTGTCAGTAGAATATGACTACTGAGATTTTACTGAGTAATGCCTGGGGGCAAGGTGTCTAAGCGGCCGATTCCAGTACTGATTGGTGATTTGCTGGTCAAATCTGACCTGATTAGTCTTGGTCAGCTAGCCGACGCATTGCCTATTTCACAAAAGACGGGCTTACCTGTTGGTCGTGTGCTGGTCTCGTCCGGTTTTATTACGGAAGACCGGCTGCATTCGGCTCTTATGGCTCAGAGCTTGATTCGTGACAAGCTGCTCAACGTTGAATATGCGGTGCTGGCACTTCGGAAAACGGGTGAGAAGGACATCAGCCTTGATGATGCCTTGCGCGAGGTCGGCTGGCGGTCAGAGTATTTTGAATTTACAAACAAATTGGGCCAGTTGTTGGTGGAGGCTGAGCTTGTCAACCCTGATCAGTTGGAAGATGCCTTGCAAACTTGCTTCAACACCGGTCTTCCTCTCGGGCGGATTTTGGTCCTGAAAGGGGTTATGAATGATATGTCCGCCTATGCCGCGCTGACAGCGCAGCAGTTGATTCGGCAGGGAAAAATAACGCGTCAGCAGGCAATGGAAGCGCTTGCTGTGTCGGCGGAGAAGAATACCTCTCTTGAAGAGTCGTTGGCATTGCATGGGCACTATCAAGTTCAGCAGAACAATGCGGTCAGGCTTGGTGAGCTTCTCGTACTTGCCGAACTGGTGAGCGAAATTGATTTGCTTACAGCAGTTGAGCGTGGAATTGTCGATGAGTTGCCGATTGGGCAAGTTCTCACCCAGGCTAAACTGATCAGCTATTCGACGCTTGTTGATGCTCTCAAAGTGCAAGAGCTCGTTTGTGCGCGCGTTTTGAATCCGCTTGAAGCCGCAGAAGTTTTGAAATTGACGAAGGCTCGCGGTATCGCCATTCCGCAAGCGGTTTCTGAAGTGACCAAGCGCACTCAAACAGAGAAGAGCCGCGGCTTGACCATGCTCGAGCTTTTGAAGATGGTGCGCTTGATTCCTGACAGCGATATGGAGATGGTGCTTCAGCAAAGCAGCCGTACCGGCACTCCGGTTGAGAACATTCTTCTTACTACAGGTCTAATTGATTCAGCGACTCTGCAAGTTGCACTGCGCTGCCACCAACTGATGAGTGACGGCTATCTCACGCACGAGCAAGCAATTTTCGCGTTGCACCATTATGTCTGGAGCAAAGAAGACTTCCAATTGATTATGGAAAAGCTCGGCTGGGTTTCACCACAGCGCTAGCATGCGTCTCTATTTGGATGCGCCCGATTTTGTTGGCGTCTATTCGGCAACGTAAACCTTGTCGCCGCCTTGCATTTTCGCCATTGTGCAGGCCTGATAGGCCTTTTGAATCAACTCATCCGGTGACGGAGAGTGATCTGGGAAAGCAGACACTCCGATGCTGACAGTGACGCTCCAATTCTGCCCCATTTCGGAGATCCGCTCGTAGCTCACTTTGGAGCGAATTCTTTCTGCCAGAACGAGCGTTCCTTTGAGGTCTGTAGCAGGCAATACGACGGCGAAATGCTGCGCATCGTAGCGAGCTGGAATATCGACGTCGCGAATCATTTTCATCAAGAAATTGGAGAGTCCTTTCAAGATTGAGTCGGAAACCAGTTTCCCGTGTGACTGTTCGATTTGTTCCAGTTGATCGACTCTCAGTATCAAAAGCGCTTCGTTTTGTTTGTAACGACGCGAACGCTTCAATTCGTCTTTGAAAATTCGCATGATTGAATCATGGTTATACAGTTCAGTCAGACTGTCGAGCAATGCCATCTTCTGGATATCTGCAGAAGAATTGCTGGAAACAAAAGCTTGCGCGCCGGAGAGCAATTGGCTTTGCTCAAGCTCTCTCACTCGTGCCATTGGGTCAATTTGTTGTTTTCGCTTGATCTCACCGGTGGTGCGTAATTGATCAAGCTTCTGTCTAAACAAGCTCTCTCTGCCGAAAAGTGCGTCTTCTTTGCCACCGCGTGTCATCCGTACACCCCAAAACACTGAGTAGATCTATAACTGCTGAATTATACTGCAAGGACTGGTCTGGCAAGGGCGATTGCAACGCTGATGCAACCTAGTCTGGGTTGTGAGCCGAACAAAAAAGTCCATAAATCCTTGATTGCCAAGGGGTTTGGTTGTCATTAAATGGTGCTACTATTTCGATATCGGTTAAATATTCTTCGACACATAAACAGAATTTACACACGAGGCTCGATATGCCCGCCAACGCAGGAACAAAAGCTTACCTCGTGATGTCAGTGGGTTTGTGTCGAAGCGCTAATTACATTGTGCGTTCTACTTGCTCTTGATAAACTTATTTGAACCGGAATTACCGGCAAAAATCGGCTGCTGTCAAGTAAAGTCATAGCGTCCGATGGAAACCAGCGGAGAAATATTGGCAACATCAGACGAATTGATTTTAGGTCCCTCATTCAAGGTTCTATAGCCCGATGATTTCAACAGCCGAGCGGCGGGCGCCGCTTCACAAGAGCTTTGCACTATTGGCACTGTTTTTTGTTCTTTCCACTCTCATCCCCATCAACGCAGCGCTGGCATTCAAGCCTCCTCTTACTGATGCTGAGAAGCTCGCCAAAGGTGAAGTAGTTGTCGGTTTGAGAAATGTCGGCAATACCAAGTACGTCACGGGTACCATTTTGCTCGACCAGTCACCCGATCAAGTTTGGCCGGTTATGGTCAACCCTTTCGAATTTCAAGGAAAGATCTCTCCACGTATGAAGACAGTGGATGTGATGCTCGACAAGGAAGAGCAGTCGATTATGAAAGTGACTCTCGACCTTGGTGTGTTCATTCCAAATTTCACTTACACCGTGGATTCTCGCTACACCCGTAAAGACGGCCTAATTTCGTTTAAGCGTTTGGGTGGAACTCTCAAAGATTTCAGTGGTACTTGGGAAATGAAGCCGGCAGATAACGGCAACAAGACAGAGCTCACATACACAATGTTTCTCGATCCAGGATTTTTCGTTCCGCAGTGGATCATGCGCGAAGGTGTAAAAGTTGAGTTGCCTACGACGCTAACCGCGCTTCGCAAGCGCCTCGACAATGTTTATTTGCACCAGAACGCGTTGGAGCAAAAATCAATTCTTGCCGCACGCGGACACTTGCAAGCTCACAAACCTGCTTCACCGTCATCTGGTGGCGGAGTGTCTGTCTGGCAGTAAGCCTACTAGGGTTTCGATTCTGTTTTTGATTCCACCTTGGTCGTTACTGATTTGGTTTCGACCTTTGTCTCTGTTTTGACTTCTTGAGGCGCTTGCATTTGCGTGCCGGCCAGTGTGCTTACAAGTGCTCCGATTGACGTGCGAACATCGCCCACACCAGGCGCATGTCCGTTTACCATGACTGTCACTAAAAGAGTTTGACCGCCTGAATTTTTCAGCACTCCTGTGATGCATCTGACACTATCCATGGCGCCAGTTTTGAACTTCCACGAACCGCTCTTTTGTCCATGCTTTACATCGCCGCCTTTGAGCAAGCTGACATATCCGCCTTCGCCGTATTTGCTCAACATATGACGAAGCACCATGTTGAGTGCATGTGGTGTCACGCAGTCTTTGCGGGAGAGTCCGCAGCCGTCCTTGAGCACAACTTCACTGAGTGGAACGCCGAATGACGCCAACCAACCCCGTAAGCGTGCCAGACCTTTTTCTTCCATACTTGGATGGTCGTTCGATTTGTTTTCGCCACCGATTGCCACACTTCTCAGCAATTGTTGAGCATAAAGATTGTCGCTTTGATGAAGGCAGGTTTGAATAATTTTGGAAAGCGGCTCTGATTTGTGTTCTACCAGCACGGAGAGATTCAATTCTTTCTCCGCTGCAGTGGATTTGCCGCTGAATTTTATGCCGGCATTCTTCGCCGCTGTGCGCGCCAGAGCCAAATTGAACGTGTTGGGATTGCTGACTACCAGAGGACCGCGACCGGTCGCTACGGGGTATCCGCGATAGGAGCGAATGGTATTGGTTCGATCATCGTAAACCAGCCAGCCAGGATACAGGTCTTGACGCATGATTGATTTCGAATGCGCGTTGAATTCCTGACTGCTGTCGACTTCAATCACCTTTGCATTGTTGGGAGGGTTGCCGCCACCGAAGATATTGCTGTCGACGACAAGATCCGATGACACTGGCATCCATTCTTGACCAAAGTCTTCATTGAGAAAACTGGGAACGAAGTGATCGCCACCGCTTGGAGTCGGACTCAGCTTTAGACTTCCTTCCACGTTCTTCACGCCTTTGTTAGCTAGTTCGCCAAAGAGCCGCATCAAATCACCGTAGGACAGAGTCGGATCTTCTGAAGGCATTAAATAAAGGTCGCCTTTCAATTTTCCATTAGTTATGGTGCCACTGCCGGCAATGGCGGTGGTATAGCGATAATTTCCACCCAGAGACTCGAAAGCGCAAGCGGTAGAGAAAACTTTTGCAGTCGATGCGGGAGTAAAGCGCTTCTCGCCTTGTGATGAGCAAACAACATGACCGGTGGCGAAGTCCATTACTTCCACTGCCACTTGTGAGTTGCGCAATTCGTGCCGTTTCAACCAAGAATTGACTGCGTTTGTTATCGGCAGGTCTATATGCATCTGGGCCGGTTTTGTTGCTGGTGCAATGGCTCGATGTGTTCCTGAGGCTCGCCTGTGAACCTTGCTCGAGCTCCGTTCGGCTCTTGCTGATGCGCTTTTGTTAGTCAAAATCTCGCACACTGACCAGGTATTGACCAGCAGAAGAGAGGCAAGGAGTAAAGAACTGTTTTTCATTCGGTTTACGTATATTCGAGTTTTACTTGTTGAGGGCGTCGGTAGAGTTGCACAACTGAATAATTGCTGGAGGAATTTTTGTTGGTTTCATATTTGATGATGTAAGAAAAATGCCTTCATGAATGGCGCTGGTTGCCAATTCCCCGCCTACCCTGATTTCTCCTTTGAATTTGAGACGCGCTTTTGAAATTGAATCGATCCACATGTAACCATGCGGCTTGTCGAATAGTTTTATCGCCCGTTTGTATTCGATATAGTGAGAAGTGATGATTGGTACGAACCCATCGTTCATGAGTTGCTCTAGCGGATAATACTTTTCGAAGATCTTGAGCCTGAGTGCTTCGAACCAACGCAAATAGACAATGTTGGAGACATGTGCGGCAAAATCGATATCGTAAGTGCCGATGAAAATCTCCATATCGACTTCGAGCAATCTTTTTTCTTGCGCCGACGTTTCAATTGTTTTCTCTGGCGAATTTGCTGTCATCGTGGTGGCGGGTCTCCCGGATCTCCTGGCATCGTCTTCTTAGAACCTGTATTTTAGCCAATTGTGAGTCGGTTTGCCTGAAGCAAAACGGGTCTGCTTGTGAAAGAAGACCCGCTTTGCCGTGTTACCGAAGTAATGGTCGATTTATGTGACTGCAACCGGTCCGGTTACTGCAATCATGCGTCTGGCTGTGTCAGCCAGCTCGACAATGCGCCTTTGCATGTCAGTGTCCGTAATTTGGTTCGCTTGAAACGAAGAACCGTCTGCATAAACGAAGCGCGGAATAATCACGCAGCGAAAATCAAGCATTAAGCTGTTGGCGACGTTCATCACAGACATATAGCTCGATTTTCCGCCGGCAGCGCAAAGGAATCCAACTAATTTGTCTGTCCATGCTCTTCCTGTCAGCTCGATCAGATTCTTGCCCGCTGCAGACAAATAGAAGTTGTAGACGGGCGCCGCCATCAGGATGCACCGTGCATTGGCGATCAAGTTAGAAAGCTCTTGCACGTTCGCGTCACTGTAGCAGGCTCCTCCATCGCAGATGGGCAGCGGGTAATCCTGTAAGTCTATGAATTTGACTTTGTCTTTTTTTGCCAACTCATCAAACACTTCTCTCGCCATAATTCGGCTGTTGCTTTCAGGGTTCAAGCTCGTGCTGATGACTAGATAGTCGTATGTCATGTTTCTTCTCCGCACTAAATTCGATGGTCTTCAAATGTAGAATCTAACTGTGACCGGTTGTAGTCGTTTGCCGTCAGGCTGCAGACTCAGAGCTTTTTGATTTTGGTTCTTTACTCTGCAGTTTTGGCTCAATCTCAGCAGTTTTGTTTTGCACTTTCTCCAGAGCTTTGATGTAGCGATCGGCGTGGAAGCGCTCAACCAGCCCAAGAGCTTTGAACCGCTTTGCTGCTTTGATGAAGATTTCAGCGTGTTCGGCAGACTCTTTCGCCTGCTCTTGAAATTCGCTGACGGCGGCTTGATCGCCTTCTTGAACAGCGATGCGTTCAAATTCAGGATACATCTGATTGGTTTCATATAACTCACCTTCAATCGCTAATTCCAGAATTTTTTCCACAGTCATTTCTTTTGATGGATAAAGCAGTTCCAGGTGAGCGAAAGCGTGACCGGTTTCTTGATGTGCCGTTTCTTCAAACAAGTCGGCAACCTCATCGGCTCCTAGATTGCGGGCGATTTTAGCGAAGTACAGGTACTTGCGATTTGCCATTGATTCTCCCGCGAAAGCTGATTCGAGGTTTTTTTCAGTTTGTGTGTCGTGTTGATGCATGAGAATTCCTCCTAGACTACTTCTAGTCTTAGACTTGATCTAACTTATGGGTAAAAAAAAGCGTTGAAACGCCTTAACTATCGTCTGTCAGCTCGATTCCTTAGCTTTTCCGCCGACCACTTCGCCGAAAATCGTCACGTGAAAGCTGCGAACCTTGTATTTTTCACCCAATTCCAGCTTTATTTGATTCAGTGTTTCGGCTGGAATGTCGATGACGTCGCCGGTTTCGATATCCACGAAGTGATGGTGATCTGACATATTTGCGTCGTATCGCACTCTGCCAGCCTCGGTCGTCACTTCTTGGACTACACCTGCAGCTACGAGGGCGTTTAACGTGTTGTAGACAGTGGCCCGAGACAAGCTAACCGGTAATTTGCCCTTTACCGCCTGGAACACCTCATCAGCCGTGGGATGGCTATGAGTGCCGAGGAGATACTCTGCAATTACCATTCGCTGGGGGGTGGGCTTCACCCCGTGTGTGCTGAGTAACTCTTCTACATTGTGTTTCATGGCATTCCGTCTTTTCGATTGGGCAAATTCAATTTGCTAGTTTGAACGTGTCTGTATTTAGAATAATTCTAAACGTGGACATTGTCAACCCCGCTTGACCATCTTTCATATAACCTGTGTCCGAACACAATTTCGTTTATAAATAGGTCCAAATTCGTTCGGTTGGCAAAGGAGTAGAAGGCTAGATGGCGCTCAACGTAATTAAGAAAGCCATTGAAGAAGGCAAGATGCGCTGTCCTGAGTGCAAGGGCTCGGTCAAGCAATTTGATAAGTTTGTAGAAACCTGCGACTCCGTCTGGGATGGCGCCGGTGATTCCGGGCTGGAAACCAAGGGCGCCAAGGTAACGCTGATTTGCGGCAACGGCAGTTGCGAATGGCGGGAGCGGACCGAATATTGGTCAGAATATATAGACGACTAGGTCGTTAGCCTTCGTTCGATTTTGTGGTGCCTTCAGCTTCTTTGTCCGGCTGTGGCAACGATGAGCTTGTATCCGTTTGCTCCGCATCGTCGCTCGGTGGTTGCGCGGGTGCTGACTTAGCCTCAATCGCTTCAGCATGCTTCAGGCAGGCCTCGCTCTGAGCGCGGTTTCCTCGTGCTGTGTTCAGATCGGCAAGTTTGCGCCAAATGTATGCTGATTCAGCAGATTCCGGGCCACTTTTCTTTTCCACAAGCGTAAGTGCGCGGCGCAAGAGCTGCTCAGCGAGAGGATACTGTCCCAATGTCTTGTAAGTGACGGCCATGCCGATCAGATTCACAGGTGTGTCCGCATCTGCTGTGTGACCGTTTGCACCATTCTTAATCGCTTGCCTGTACTCGCTTTCCATGTCGTCGAGCCGGCTTTCTCTTGCTTTGATATTTTCAATCGTCTTTTCGAGTGCCTGTTCTGCGATTGCTCTGTCTTTGTCATTGCCGCTGCGTGACAAAGTCTGCAAGGCGGAAACCGTTCCTTGACTGGCATAGATGGAGGCGATTTTGCCGGCAAGTTTCGCATCGGCAAGCGAGTTAATCGCTAAAATAGCCGCTTTCTTGCTTTGCTCACTGCCGGTCAGGTGCGGGATGAATTTTTCAATCGTCTGGATTTCTTGCACTTTCAACTGCTGCTGGTTGTAGGTGTAAGTAAAGACGCCACCGGCCAGGAAAATGAACACACCCGATATGATCGGTGCCACTGCCGCAATTTTGTCCCACATGTCTTTTTCCGGCTTCACTGCGCTGCTCACAGTCACTGATGTGGAGCCATCATTTCCGGTAATGCGTTTTACTACGTCGGGAGCGCGATCGAGCTTTGATTCGTCTTCCACACTGCCATCTATAGATTGCGTAGCGTTGTCCATTTGTAGACTTCCAAACTTTTGCGCTCTTGAAGCATCACTAAATGCATCGGATTCGGAATGCTCGCATTGGCTGCCCGTGTCCACGCGCGCAGTTCTTTGAATCACACTCAAAGTATAGTCGTGTGACGTACCGGGATCAAATTGAATCACTCACTTTTCCTTCTTACTGCGCATGAATGAATGATGGGCACTTGTTTTACGTCTTTGTAAATAAAGCTGCAAAGCATTGAAATGTGCTAATCTACTGAGTCTTCTAGCATATGGTCTGTGTAATTCTTGTGAATCATCTTCCTGAAGTATTTCAACCGAGTCGCGATGATTCGGCGGTTTCAATCGAGTGAATCACGCAGTCTAATGAATGAACCAGTCTCAAATTTCGGAGGCTTCCGTGTCTGTCAAAACTCAAGAATCAGTAAATTCGGCGAGCCGGAAGTGTTGAAAGTCCAAGAGGTCGAAGCGCCGCAGCCGGAGCGCGGCGAGGTGCGCGTGCAGGTGAAGGCGACATCTGTAAATCGTGCCGATGTAATGCAGCGCCTGGGCAAGTATCCTGCGCCGTCCGATTGTCCACAGGATATCCCAGGATTGGAGTTTGCCGGTGTGGTTGATGCCATCGGCGATGGTGCGGGAGATTGGAAAAAAGGAGATCGTGTTTTTGGCTTATGTGGCGGTGGAGCTTATGCAGAATACGTAGTGGTTCATGGTCGTACTATCGCACCGATTCCTGCCAATCTATCCTTTTCTGAAGCAGCGGCAATCCCTGAGGTATTCATCACAGCATACGATGCGCTGGTTTCTCAGATGCGATTGGTACCAGGAGACAATGTTTTGATAAGCGCCGTGGGCAGCGGCGTCGGCACTGCCGCGGTACAAATCGTCAAGGCCTTGGGCGCACGATCGATTGGTACAAGTCGCACCCAGGAGAAATTGGATCAAGCGAAAGAACTGGGTATGGACGATGGAATCTTGGTTGGCGATGGCAAATTTTCTGAGCAAGTCCTAAAGCTTACCGGCGGAAGGGGCGTTGATCTTGTGCTTGAACTAACTGGTGGTGCTTATGTAGAAGAAGACATAGACTGTCTGGCTGCGCAAGGACGTTTAATTGTTGTGGGGCTTGTTGCCGGCGCCAAAGCAAATGTAAATCTTGGAAAAGTGTTGAGCAGTAGATTGGAGATTAAGGGAACTACGCTGCGCAGACGTCCACTGGAGGAGAAGATCCAAGTCACAAATGTATTTGCAAAACAGGTCTTGCCTCTCTTCGAGAAAGGGCTGCTCAAGCCGATTATCGCGGAGACATTCAAGCTTGAGAATGCCGCTGAGGCTCATCACTTTATGCAAGCAGACAAGAATTTCGGCAAAGTAATTCTTACACTTTAGAGCTATAGATTTAGGAAAAACAATCGCGGCTAAAGATGTCCAACGAATGCGCGGAAGAAACACAATTTACCGAAGACGGCTCTCTGACTCTGAAAGATGAGCAAACTGGTGAGCTGTATCACAATCGGGCCGGCGCATACACTGAGGCGTTAGCGAATTTTGTGGAACCTCTAAAACTGTATGAACTTGCCGGGGAGGCGGGACAGTTAGCATTTCTGGATGTCTGTTTTGGACTTGGCTACAACACCTTTTGCCTCTTGAATGAGCTCTCGAAGCTGGCCTTAGTGACCGATTCGATCAAGATTGTCGCCATCGAGAAATTTCAGAAGCCGCTCTTATATATAAGTAGAGTTCTTTCTGACGAACGCTTTCGAAAATTGAGCGAAGAAATCGGTTCGCAGGCGCCTTGTCTGGCTGCAGGAAAGTTCGGCACATGGGAGTTTCAGCTGCAGTGCAAAACGCGTAAAGTGTGCGTGAGGTTTGAACTTGTGCAAGGCGATCTGCGTCAAATTGTGCCACCACTGGTTGAGCGCGATCGCGGAATCTTTGATGGAATATTCCATGATCCTTTCTCCCCTCGCCGGGCTCCGGAACTCTGGACCATTGATCTTTTCGAGTGTTACAAGAGAATGTTGAAAGAGCCAAACGGTAAAGTGGTCACTTATAGCGCGGCAAGTGCTGTTAGAGGCGGGTTTTGCCAATCTGGAATGCTGGTGCGAAGAACTCCCGCGGTAGGAGCAAAATCAGGAGGTACGCTTGCCATGCTGCCTTCCATTGCTTGCCCTGAAGAAAATGGATTGCCACTGCTCAGCGACGAGAGCGACAAACTGGCTGGTAGAGCGGGTGTACCGTACAGGGATTTGCACTTTTGTAAAACAGCAAAAGAGATCTTACGCGCGCGGGAAGCGGAACAGAAACTGCAATTCCCTTACTAGAAGGGTGTTTTACCATCCCCGTTTTTCTGAAGATTGTTTTCAGTGATATCAAGATGGGGAACCGGCATTAATAGCTGTTTTCAGAGACCCGCGCCAGCAGCCAATCTTGGCATGAAGAAAATATGAATATTAGCGGCGTTTAATCAAATATCGAGAACATTTCGGACATGTCCGCGTCTTCCAATACGTGAAAGCAAGGAGGCTATGTCCTATGAAGAAACTTATGTCACTCGGACTCATCGCAGGTGCTATTGCGCTTACGACTACTGCCTTCGCGCCTACAGAAGCTCAAGCCAATGATCGCGAAAGAGCGTTGAACCAATTGGCAATGCAAATGTACATGAATAATATGGCGGCGCAAGGACAGTATTACAACAACCCGTATTTCGGCAATCCCAATTACAACAATTACGGGTATGGCCGCTACATAAACGGCAATGGTTATTGGAGGAACAATAACCGCTACTGGAATAACAACTGGAATAACAACTGGAACAACGGCTACTTCAACAATGGTTATGGCCTGGGTACAGTTGGAAGAATTCTCAACAGAATCTTCTAATGACAGTGTAGACGCTGGCGGCAAGCCATCCTGCTTGCCGTCTTTACTAGACAGACAGACAGTTTTTCGGCACGGAAGCAGCACCATCCCCGGTGCTGCTTCTGATTTGTAGACTCTTTAGCGGAGCGTATCGGCGCATTGCCTGCGCCTTTTGTTGGACGAAGCATGGCGTCGCCCGCTGGCGGCAAGCATGCCGACCTTTGGAGGAGAAGAACTCAGTTTCGAAACTGGTTACCCGTTTCGCCTAGATGACTCCGGCGCGCAGAAGGTCTTTCAAGTGAATGAGACCTTCGGGTCTGGACTGTTCGTCGAGAATAATCAAATCCGAGATTGCATGTTTTTCCATCAGTTTGAGAGCCTCTACTGCCAGGGCGTCTGAGTTGATGGTCTTTGGATTGGAGGTCGAAATTTCAGATGCGGTTTTTTCAAAAGCGCTTTGTCCCCATTTGACCAGCGAACGTCGCAAGTCTCCGTCCGTGATAATGCCTTTAAGATGCTCGTCCGCGTCGACAACAACAGCAAAACCGAGGCGTTTTGCGTCGATTTCGGCGAGCACTTCATTGTATGTGGCACTCTGTGAAACTTGCGGCATCTGCAGACCAACGCGCATAACATCGCGTACAGAGACCAATTGCTGCCCAAGCGAACCGCCTGGGTGGCGACGTGCGAAATCTTCGGCACGGAATCCTTTGCGTGTCATAAGAACTATCGCCATTGCATCAGCCATAGCCAGCGTTGCTGTAGTCGAGGTTGTCGGTGCGAGGTTGAAGGGGCACGCTTCTCTATCGACAGCTACGTCGATAACGACTTCGCTATGCTTTGCCAATGTCGACTGAGGAGCGCCTGTCAACGCAATTACCTTCAGACCCATTCGTTTGATAGGATCGAGAACTTGCTTGATTTCAGAGGTTTCGCCCGAGTAAGAGAGGGCAATTACCAGATCTCTTTCTTCCAGCATCCCGAAGTCGCCGTGGCGTAGCTCAGCTGGATGCACGAAAAACGCGGGAGTTCCGGTCGAAGCGAGTGTGGCTGCAATTTTATTGCCGATGTGTCCGGACTTACCGATGCCGGTGACCACGACTTTTCCCTGGCAGCCGAGAAGCAGTTCTATTGCATACTCGAAAGACGCCCCCAGCCGTTCCGCGATAGAGCGCAGTGCGTCTGCTTCCATGTTGAGCACGCGCTTAGCCTGCTCGACGAGCGTTTCTCTGGACGAGCTCGGCGGGCAATCGGCTAAATATGTTTCCGGAGCGAAAGTGCCCTGGCTGAGATTGGAGTCTTGAGGGTTTGCCATTGAAAAATCCAGCCGGAGCTGACCTTAATTGGGGAAATACCAAAATGTTGACATTGACCAGTTGATTCTACCTGGTGTTGCCAGTGGCTACTTTGGAAGGAATTCAAGCTGTCGGCGCAAAGTGGTTGTCAAGCGCGAAACCCCTGAGCTGGTAAGGGTTTTGCAGATCTTACATTTCATTTTGATTGGATATCTGAGTCTAAGTTAAATCTCAGTTTTC
>DTSE01000080.1 GCA_012965515.1 Candidatus Melainabacteria bacterium
AGAATCGAAATCGCTTTTTTACGATCGCGCAGCTCTGTGGATCTGTCGTCTAGCAACCAATAAGGTAAGCAAGGCGGACGATTCCGGCTCAGTGCACACCGGCTCTACGACAGCTCCAATTGCAGGAGCAGGCTTAGGGTTGCACATCTGCAAAATGCTTGTAGAGGCTCACGGGGGAAGCATTAGCGTCGACTCCGTCGCAGGCAAAGGCGCTACATTCTCCGTCGTTCTACCGGACGCTTGAACGCAATTTCTTGGGGCGGCACTTTCGCCCATCCAAAATCTGGCAACCTTCCGGCAACATTGAACAAGTAATAATAGAACGTTCGCAAATGGCGGCAGAATCGGCACCAGCACCGCGAACGAAGGTTTCTTCCGAGTCAGTGGCGAGACGAGTGGTCGCGTTTCGCCGATTGACTTGGCCCGTAAAGTAATTGGCGGAACGAGTGGTCGCGTTCCGCCAATTATCCATCTCTGCAGAATCGCATTACATGAGAACTGTTACGGCTCAGTTCTTCTTGACCGTAATCGGTCTAATACTGGTGGTCACGGAGATCAAGTTGCCTTGTGCATCGTACTCCGGACTCTGATAAACAACAGCTTTCGGCGTTTCTCCAACACGAACCACGCTGCGCAGACTGCCCCGGTCGTAGGTTTGATTGTATGAATAGGTCATCTTGGTAGAACTATCGTCAACCAACCAATTGCACTCGGTACGGCGGTTGCCGGGATTGGCGATGTTCTCTTTTCCGCAATTCGCCGCGCCTTCGCTCAAGCGTGCCACACGCACGGGCTGATTATTGGCGTCGTAAACGAAACGTCCGCCGACAACCTTTTCCTCTGAGATGGCCGGGTTGAGTTTCTGAATAACATTGCCGTTTGCATCGGTTCGGGTTATGCCTATTGTCGCCAAATCAGCGCGATCGAACTGATAATTCTTTTCAGAGCCGAAGAACTCGAATTTATCTCGCTCCAGCACTTGCCCTTGCCTGTTTCCGATGGTGAAATTGCCTACAACATGTGTTCCTGGACTTGGCCAACGAAAACCGGATTGGAACGGATTGAGCGCCACGGTCTCGCCTGTGACATTGCCTTGAATGGTGAATTCCTTCAACATTGCGTCGATTGGACCAGCAGTCTCCACCCTCATGCCGCCGCCGGCGATGGGAGTAACCTTGCTTCTCAAAACGGCTTCTTTGCCGCTGGTCAGCATATCATCGACTGCTGCGTCACGAAGTACTGCAAAGGTGACTTCGTTCTGAGCGAGTGCGCTCATCTCACGGGGAACGTCGTTGCCCATCTGTATAAACCTATTTTTGTGCCGGGATACCCCCCATCGTAAATGGTTGGGCGGACATTGTAAGTGGGGAAAATACGAAACCCGTAAATTAAGGATTGAGGTCTGCCAATTGGGGGCTAAGGGTCGTTTCTTTGAGTGTTGCGCTCTTCCGGATTCAAACTTGAAGAATCGCGTTTTCAGGGCCCACCAATTTCAGAAAGATCCTTTTCGATTTGTTTTGGATCAGCATAGCGCTTCTTCAAATCGAATTGCATACAGCGTTGCACAATCTCATCGAGCTTTTCATCAACACTCGGGTTTACAGCACGAGGGCTAGCAACCGAAAGGGGTTCAGGATCTTCACCTGTCAAAAGGAAGTACATCGTAGCGCCCAGCGAATAAATATCGCTCTGTGGGCAGGGCATGCCCTTCACTTGTTCAGGAGCCATATACGATTGCTTGCCGACAATGGTCGCTAATCGCTGAGCTTCGAACTTGTGCGCAACGGTGAAATCGAAAAGTTTGATATGCCGATCGCTTTTCCAAATCAAATTGTCTGGCGTTAAATCGCGATGAATAATCGGGGGTTTCAAACTCTGCAAGTAGCGCAGGATAGAACAAATCTCAATCGCCCACCAAACAACCAGCAGACTCTTTGCCGGTCCCGTAGTCTTTATGTGTGCGCGCAAAGACGGACCGTCGATATACTCAAGGACCATATAGCCGCGATGATCTTCAACAAAGCAATCATACAAAGTTACGATATTAGGGTGATCGATTCCTGATAGGATTTTCGCCTCATTGTCGAGCGAATCTTTAAGACGAGTCGATAAGCCATCGTTAGCGTGCATAGGCAGAATGTACTCTTTGATTGCCACCAACTGTCCGTCTTCTAGCCGGTCGCTAATTTCAACGTTTGGAGCCTCGACGACTTTCGCAAGATATGCAGTACCCTGACCACCCGCACCGAGAACTCGAATCACTTCAAATCTGCCGCGATTGAGCATGTCGCCCGGCTGCAGATGCCCCTTTCTAGTACGCTGTCCGGAAGGCGCAAGATACTGCAACCAGATGTTTGTATATCGAGAATCGTTTCGCTTCACATCGGTAGAACTGCGCTCGATCAAATACTTTGCATTTGGCGCATGCTGTCTCGCTTTAGTTAAGAGCGTCTGTTCATCGATCCAGTTAAACCCAATGTCTCGGCGTAACTTATAAGCGAGGTAACTTCCCATACGAAGCAGGATGAACTCTTGCGGCTGCTTGCCAGTTTCATCAATACCACTCTCAATACAGGTAAGCATGTTCCACGGAATGAAATAAGTTGCTTCCGTTCTCTTCTGTCCAGGTCGTCCCATTACAATGCCTTTGGTATCAACTCTGGTGACACGGAGTAGACCGCGAGTCCCTTTGTTTTTCTCATCGACCGCAATACCGACACAAAGGAGAGACGCTGCGGCGACAAGCAGCCACCAATCCCGCGCAAAGTGAAGAACCAAGAGGTTCCACAGCCCGATTAACGCAGCCTGATGCGAATAGAAAATGAAGCCGAATGCGACTGCAAAACCAATTGCTAATTTCAGATAGACATGTTTGTAGTCTTCCGGTTGCTTGTTATCGACTGTCTCGACAACAATGCATCGCAAGCCAGTGCCTTTCTTGCCATTGGAATTCAAAGCGCTCATGCTCCAGATGTCCTCGCGCTGCGTTCTCGCAAAATCACATCAAGCCGATCGGCAATCGCTCTTGCAGTCGGCCGAGCTTTCGGATCCTCATGCTTGCATTCGCGAATCAGCTCTTGCAGCGTGTTCCAGTCGCCGCGTCCAGTTGCAGTCGAAGAGTAAGAAAACGGTTCGGGGTCAATTCCAAGAAGCAAGTACTGAAGCGTGCAGCCATATGAAAAAATGTCGCAAGGTGGACTGGATTTACCACGAAACTGTTCCAACGACATGTAAGACGTTTTACCGATGATGGTACCGGTTGCGGTGCTAAGAAATTGGTTGGCAGCGCCGAAGTCAATTAAACTAATTGCACCATCATCTTCGACAATCAAATTGTCCGGCGTCAAATCACGGTGCAAGATCGGTGGTTGCATTTCGTGGAGGTAGGCCACAATATCAGCAATCTGTTTCGCCCAGATAACAGACATGCTCTCCTTCTGCGGTCCATGCTCTTGCACATACTGACGCAAGTTTCTCCCCTCGAGAAATTCCATCAGCAAAAAATGGTGATCATCCTCGATGAAAAAGTCGTAGATTCTGGCAATGCGCGGATGATCAATGCGAGCAAGCAATTGAGCTTCCCTTTTGAACAAGTCGAGAGCGACTCTGCGCGCCTCATCCTCACACGAAAATGGAACAACAGACTCTTTCAACACACACGTCTTCTTGTCGTCAGTTTGCGCCAAATAAATGGCAGACAAACCTCCGAGCGCAATCTGTCCGACGACCTTTACGCGTCCATCTTGCAACACCGTACCGGGGTCGAGCGGCACAAAAGCAGTGCTTCCCAAGCGCGAACCAATTTCGTCAAGCCATAATCCAGTGAACGATATTTGACTTGTCGGTGCGGCAGACAGAGCAACGTTTATCCTGACTCTCTCATCCTCCGGCAACCATCTGGCATCGGGGCAACGGTTGCGAATCATCAGCAGAAGCAATTCCAAATTTTTCTTTGTAAATCCGGCTAATCGCAACTGCACGTCACAACCGTCTTTGTAAGCGATGTAAATGCAATCAGGCGTATTGGAAATGTGACGACCGTGAGCAAACTCTATCGCACGGATCTCACTCCAAGGTCTCGTAAATCGCCCGCGCAAACTGAGCGCATGCAACGGCGACCAAGTAATGCCCTCCTGCGAAGTAATTATCGGGTAGTTTGCAAACAACCCAGAGGCAAGCAAAAGCAGACCAAGCAAGGCCATTCCACCGGCGGTCCAGCATACGGTTTGCACGGGATAGAGAACAAAGAGAACAACGAAAATCAGACAAAAAAGAATCGCACTGCGAGGGTCGAAGCTCTTCTTGTCCACCGTTTGATCTAAAAACTTCAAGACGGCTGACGTGAAGCCCTCTTCTGTCTGGTGCGTGTATTCAATCTCGTGCACGCCTGTTCCAGGTTCACTCATCCAAGAATCGATGGCTGAGCTTCTGGACTTTCCGGCAGCAGGAAGTTTGGGATCCGAGGCTATGGTTTCTTGCTCCAAGACTATAGGCCTGTATATATACCACCTGCAGCAAGTTTTGATTTAAGCTAGCGAATCTCCCGAGACGGCATCCAGTTGACCATTCTCATCTCTTTGGCATAGAGAAGAGAATCAGGAGGAGTGTCAAAAGAAAAACCCAGAGGAGCCGGCATCGAATTAGTAAAAAACTCTGCGCGCGCCGGAGCCAAGAGCCAAGGTCCGTGGTGAATGTCGGTTCGCAGAACATGGCCGAATTGAGAAATCATCAAGCAATATCGCTCGGTCAAGAAGTGCTCGAGAGTCCCACGTGATGAAATCTGAGGAGCTCCAATAGCTTCATACTCCGCCGAGAATTCAGCAGCAGGTCCCGAACCAAGACGCTTTGAAGTGTACTTGATCACACCATTGTTTTCTTCAAAGCTCATCTTCGCTCTGAAATACGGCAGCCCGTAGAATATGCGTGCGCCCCACACAGAAGGTGCGTGGTCAGCATCAAGACTGAAAAAATACACTCCTCGTCTTTCTCCGAACTTCACGTAAGTGCGAACATTCAGCTCAAGAAAATCGACGTGAAACGGCATAAACCGCCCCTTAACTTCGCACATGCGAAAAGGCACTACACCGAGCCAGGCAGAGCCGTCAAATGTGTCTACTTCCAGAGGCGCCGGAATGAATTTCTGAAGTGCATCTGGCGCGACGCGCCAATGAGCAAACAACAAATTGCGCCACACTTGTGACATCACATATGGTGCCTTCGGCAACAAATACGGTCTATGCGCAATCTCTTGCAGAAAATCCAATTTCTTCCCTCTTGGCGGCAACGCCATGCGCCGCCTGGCTCAAACTCTACTCGTCTATAAAGTCCAAACGATGTTTCCCTTTGCACCCAAGAACATCAACAGCGATCTATCTTAAGGAATTGTCTCACAGCATAAAGAGTAAAGAGTTTCCAGAAGTCTTTCAACTCCAAAGAACTCATCCAAGGTACATCAAAGTGGTAAACGGGCGACGTTTTACCATCGCCCGCAACCAATCAACACACGGACAAGAAAACAATACAGACTCCTAAACCAGCGGTGCAGGGACTTGACCGGTCAGAGGCAACACCACCACTTTGCCTCGACAAGAGTCGCACAAGGTTTTCGCTCCTCGTCTTCCATCTTGCCTTAAAGCTCCTGGGTTTCCACAAAACTCACACATGGAAAAACTCTGGGAAACTGCTACTCTGACAAGCCTCGCCATCTCCGGCGTGGCGTCGTTCATGTAAAACTCCAGCCCGCCAAAACGCTCTCTTACTTCAATGCAGCGATAAAACTCTCTCTCATCCTCCGGCTCTTGCTCGATCAGCCTTTCGATTCCGGCCGATAACCATCTGACGATGGGCTCCCACCCTTCGCCACAACTAATGCCCTGAAAGCTCGCATTCTCGTACTTACGGCGTGCGCCCACAAAAACGTGAGGATAGTCGAATACCAGCGCCCAAATAAGTTCTTCTTTCATAAAAACGCCTCCGAGTATCTGATCTTCCAGCTCATCGCATGCTGCAAATGGAGGCGCTGGAACGACTGAACGTGTATAGACTCCGAAGTGGGGTTTTGGGGTCCGGCAATGCCGTAGGCGCCGGAATAGGGTTTCAGTATCCTATCGAATCCATCAGGGTCAGAAAAGGTGCAATTCCACAGAGTTAGACAACTCATCCCGGCTAACCCGCCGGGGTGGGTTACTGCAATCACACTTATGGGGTGACAGAATCCCTCCCCCGGAGAATGTGGAACCTGGGGTGAGTCGGTCAGAATGAAAGTGTGGGTGTGTGACACAACGCAGAGCGGCTCAGGGACTGAGCCGGGAGATTTACTATGTCTTTGAACAGCCAAACCGTGCTCCTTTTCGAGCTGGAGCATCAGAAATACTCGCTGCCTTTTCACGTCGTTGACGAAATTCTGCCGGCAGTTCAATTGCTGCCAGTGCCGGGCGCCAATCATGCCATGGAAGGGCTTCTTGACGTTCGCGGCGAGCTCATTCCAGTTGTCGCGCTGAGCACCTTGCTCAACGTACCAGCTCGCCCGATCAATTACACAGATCACCTGATCATCCTGAATCTGAACACCGAGAAATTCGCCGTCCGTGTCGACCGCGCATGCGAATTGGCGAATCTCTCACAGCAGTCGCAAGCCAATACCAAAATTCCCTTCTGCGGCTCGCTGGTTGCACGCATAGACCGCTACAACGGTGACCGAGTCACCGCGCTAGAACCGGAAGGGCTGATTCAACTGCTTACGGAAATCTCGAATACTCAGCCGGCTCACAGAGGGAACTAATTCGTGCAAATCCAGGTTTTACAGAAGGACGAACTGAGCACGCTCAAAGAACTGATCTCGGGCTACACCGGTTTCACTTTCACTGCCAGCAGAGAACACACGCTCGTCCAGGCTTTGTCAGCGTTTTCCAAAGTGCACAATTGCACATCGCTTTTGCAATTCGAGCATATGCTCAGAACAAGCGACGCACTGATGAAGAAGTTTACAGAGAGCCTGCTGATTCACGAAACCTATTTCTTTAGAGAGAAAGATTCGTTGGCGCAGCTAATTTCGTTGTTGGAGAAGAAAAATGATGGAAACAACACCGGCGCAAGTGTCGCCCGCATCTGGAGTGCCGGATGCTCAACCGGAGAAGAGCCCTACTCGCTGGCACTCCTCCTTTTGGAAAGCGCTTTCAAGGCAAACTTCCGCATTGTGGGCACAGACATCAGTCAGCAAGCCATTAACCACGCCGGTAACGCGCACTACTCTGAATGGTCGTTGCGCAGTCTCAATTCGGCTCAAAGAGAAAAGTATTTCGAAAGAGGGCTGAAGACTTATCGGCTCAAAGATGAAACAGCGAAACAAAGAGTCACTTTTGTAAAGGCGAATTTGACTGAAGAAAACCAGCTGTCGCGCGAATGGTCAAATCTGGACGCAATAATCTGCAGAAACGTTTTGATCTACTTCGAACAACAAGCAATCTCGAAAATCGCCAAAATCTTTTTCCACCAGTTGAAACCCGGCGGTATCCTCTTGACCGGTGCTTCCGATCCGCCCCTTATCGGCTGCGCAGATTTCGAGGTCGAGTACACTGCCACGGGCATTGTCTACAGAAAACCAGAATTGCAGATCTACAAAGCGGCGCGACGATCGCAAGCGGCTACGCCCATGAAGAGCCGCAAGTCGATTAATAAGCCGGTTGTAGTTACCTTAAACTCGACCGCACAGGCAAACGCGGCGTCCGCCGGCCACGCAAAGACCACGTTTGAAAAGGCGATGCAACTTTACCGCACCGGGCAGTGGCAAGACGTAGTGAAGCTGCTCGCACCGCAGCCGTCAATTTCGAGAAGCCTTCTGATTCGCTCCCTGCTCAATCTCGGCAGAACAGAAGAAGCAACCATCCTGGCCGAGGCTGCTTGCCAGAACGAACCCCTGGATGCGACCAACCACTTGCTATTGGCTCTGGTCATGATGTCTGAGCAACGCCAAAGAGATGCTGCAGCCATCATTAAGAAGGCACTTTTCTTGGACAGGAACTACATCGTCGCCCACTTCCTGTTGGGCATCTCCTGTTTCTGTACCGGTGATCGCAATCAAGCGCTCAAATCCATGAAAAATGCGCAAAATCTGTTGAATGCGCTGCCCGCAGGAGCGGCGATACCACTTGCCGAAGAAGAATCGCGCGAGCAATTCCAGGCAAACGTCCAACGCTATCTCACAATTATTTAGTTTGAAACGGTGAACGAATGAGCAGCTCAAACAAAAATTCAACCAACACTCTCGATGCGCCTATCGACTATAAGTTAAGCGAGTCACGCGCAGAAGAACTGATGAGAGAACGCGCGGAAAAACTGGCGAACATTAGTGCCAATCAACAAAAGAATTTTGACATGGAAGTCGTCTCCTTCCTTCTTGCTTCGGAAACCTATGCCATCGAGACACGCTACATTCGTGAAATCGCAGCGCTAAGCTCCTTAACCAGGGTTCCGGGCGCGCCCGACTTCATCGCCGGCGTCATCAATTTGCACGGACAGATTGTTGCGCTCATGGACCTGAAAAAACTCTTCGGTTTGCCAAACACGGAATGGAATGCCGATGCGAAGGTTCTCATCCTCGGAACAGAACATACCGAGTTCGGTATCATCGCCGACTCTGTAGACACTGTTTTAAAAATGCAAAGATCGGATTTGCACGACCCACCAGACACCATCAGCGGTGCGGGACGCGATCATTTGCTCGGCGTCACTTTGGAGGCGCTGATTGTGCTCGATGGAAAAGCAATGATTCAAGACAAGCGACTCTTCGTCAATCAAACAAATCAGGCGAACGAGTCTCTACATTCTGTATAAAACACGCGGAGGAGTTATGGCAAAAGGAAGTGTAATGAACAAACCGGGAGCAGCCGACGAAAAATCGATCGTCTCTGCTGTAGAAGATCGAATGTTTCGCCAGATGGTCGAATCTATCAGAGACTACGAAATAATCGTGCTCGATACGACCGGCAGAGTAATGACATGGAATGAAGGTGCTCGCAATCTGAAAGGATATAGCGAATCGGAAATTCTAGGACGTCACTTCAGCTGCTTCTACACGCCAGAAGACCTTGCGGCGGGCAAGCCGGAAACAGAATTAAAAGTTGCCAAGGCAACCGGGCGGTTCGAAGACCTGGGCTGGCGAGTGAAGAAAGACGGATCGCGCTTCTGGGCAAACATGATACTGCAACCAATCCGCGACGAGCGTGGCACGGTGCTCGGCTTCGCCAAGATGGCTCGTGATCTGACTGAAAAGAAACTCGCAGACGACAAAATGTTGGAAAGCGAAACACGTTTCAAAGCTTTGATTGATGCAATTGAAAATTATGCAGTCATTCTGTTGGATGCAGATGGAACGGTTTTGACATGGAATGATGGTGCCCAACAGTTGAAAGGTTTCCGCGCCGAGGAAATCATCGGACAACCGGTCAGCAAGTTCTATTTAGACGAAGATGTTCAATCTGGTCTGCCCGCCCAGCATTTGAAATTGACAGCTACGCAAGGCAGACTGGAAATCAGCGGCTGGAGAAGAAAGCGAGACGGCAGCAAATTCCTCGCCAAAGTGATCTTCACTGCAATGCACGACGAAAATGGCAACCTCAAGGGTTTCACTAAGTTCACTCAAGATATAACCGAATCGGACAACATCGATAGAACAATCGGCTCCATCGTTGCAAAGCTCGCCGCATTGAGCAGCCAGATGGCAACCGTCGCCTCCGAGCAATTGGCCGGCATTCAAATTCAAGCCTCGAGCGTTTCGCAAACCGCCAGTGCCACTGACGAAATCACCCAAACTATCACACAAACCGCAGACCGTTCGAAAGAAGTCGCAGAGATCACAGGGGTGACGGTGAAGATCAGCCGCGACGGTTGTGACGCTGTTAAAGACGCAATCGGCTCGATGGAAAAAGTGCAGGAAGAAGTCGAATCGATCGCATCCAACATTCTGGCACTGGCTGAGCAAGCAAAAGACATTGGCGAAATCATCACCACCGTGAATGAAATTGCCGAACAAACCAACCTTCTGGCTCTCAATGCCGCAATCGAAGCCGCAAGAGCCGGTGAGCACGGCAGAGGATTCTCGGTGGTTGCAAGCGAGATAAAAGCGCTCGCAGATCAATCCAAGAAATCAACTCATCAAGTCCGCCAGATCTTGAGCGACATTCAAAAAGCGACCAACCGCGCAGTTATGTCAACAGAGGAAGGAACACGCAGTGCCAAATCGGCGGTCAAAGTTGTCAGCCAAGCAGGTGAAACCATCACCACGTTGAGCGAAGCGATCGACAAGGCCTCGCAAGTAGCCATTCAGATCGCGGCCGCGACCGGACAACAGGTCATCGGAATGAATCAGATACAGCAAGCTATCGGCAGCATCGATCAGGTAACCCGCAGCTATCTCGAGACTAACCAGCAAACTGAGCAATCAACACAAGAATTGAGCAACCTCGCGACAGAATTACGCTCTCTGGTGAAATCTGAACAATGACTAAATTCAATAGAGACGAGTTGATTCAAAAGCTTATGGGCACCTTCCTGGATGAGTTGGACGAGCATGTCGTCACACTCAACGACGGATTGCTCATGCTGGAGAAGTCCACACCCAAAACAAGTGAATATCAGCAGCAAATGCGTTGCCTCTTCAGAGCTGCTCACAGCTTGAAAGGTGCAGCACGTTCGGTAGATGCGCAAGCAATTGAAAGTGTCTGCCACGAGATGGAAGAATTTCTAGGGCTGCTGAAAACCACCGATACCAAACCCGGTACCGAAGTGTTTCAAATTCTCTTTACTGCAACCGAGTCTGTGAAACAGATGGGAGCAAAGCTGAGAAAGAAACAAAAAGTGGATGCATCTAGCGTTAATGAGCTTTTGGAGAAGCTGAAGCAAGCAACGACCAACTTGAGTTCTAGCGAGCAAAATGCAGAAGAGCAGCATAGGTTGGATTCGAATCCGGAAGTGGCTTCTGTCTCAATTGAATCAAAAGGCGTGGAAACAACGGAGCTCCAAAAGGAAACTCAGACTGACGGTAATCAATCGAATACGGAAACCGAATTTCCATCTGCAAACCGAAGGGAGCTGACACTACCCGGGTTGAAGCAAACGGAAGGCAAGCAGGTGGGGTTCAAGGAACCTTCGGGAACGCGATGCTCGAATTCCGCAGTGGATTCAATACATGCACCTGCGGATGTATACGAGCAAGCGGCGGAGCTGAACGAGCCAGTGACAACAGGCAGCAACGAGGCACAAAGTCTCCGCGTTTCCTCGGAGCGCCTGGATCATCTTCTCGCACTCAGCAGCGAATTGCTGACTTCGTATCGCCGCACCGAAACATGGCAACTTTCGGTTGAAGAGCTGTCCGAGCGCCTACGCGATCGCCTGGCGGATTGGCAGCCAATCGAAAAACAGTTGCGCATGTTCATCGAGGAAGGGCTCGATTCCACGAAACGGGGCACTTCCTTCCTGCACGCCTCAGAACAGAAGTCCCAGCTTAAGCGCATCAGCTCAAATATGGGACAGCGTTTGCTCGCAGCACCAACCGCCAATACCAAGTCGCTCAAAGACATGGTACGCGATGTCGATCGCTTTCTTTCCGTGATGAAAGCGGAGATTCGGGCGATTGGTGAAACTGCGAGACTGGTGGATGAGGAAATTCGCGGGCTGCGGATGCGTCCATTTTCGGATGCTTGTTTGGGGCTCAAGTTGGCAGTCCGCGAACTTTCCATCTCTACCGGCAAACAGGTTGAACTGGATATCCTGGGTGGTGACACCGAGCTGGATCGCTCCGTTCTCGAGAATTTAAGAGATCCTTTGCTGCACATCATTCGCAATGCTGTTCAGCACGGCATCGAATTGCCGCAGCAAAGAAAGGCGCTCGGAAAGTCTCCGGACGCAGTAATTCAAGTTTCGGCTTCATTACGCGGGCAGCACGTGCAAATTGAAGTGCGTGACGACGGGCAAGGCATTAATGAAGAAGCTGTGAAAGCGAAGGCTAAAAAGAACGGTTTGGCTGAACCCCAAACGCAAGAGGAAATCGCAGCACTTCTATTCATGCCGTGGTTCTCTACTTCCGCCGCAGTCGATCACGTATCCGGTCGCGGCGTCGGTCTCGATGTAGTGGCAAGCCAGGTCGCCGCCCTTCAAGGCGATGTAGCTTTGTCCTACGAACCAGGAAAAGGAACATGCTTCACTCTAACCGTACCTCTGACACTGACAAAAATCCGCGTTCTCCTGGTTAGAGTTGGTGAACAAACTTTCGCACTACCTTCAGCGAGTGTTCAAAGATTGCTGCGCATCCAGGCATCCGACATGCGCTCCGTGGAAGGCGGTCAGGTTATCCCATTTGACGGTAGTTTGATTTCAGTTTGCAGTTTGAGTGATGCGCTAAAACTCTCCGGCACTTCAAACGGCAATCACTCTTGTGAAAAGCGAACACCGGCAGTGGTGCTTGTGCACGGAGGAGCAAGACGCGCCTTCTTAGTGGATGAACTGATCGGCGAGCAAGAAGTCGTTGTTACCAATCTTGGTACTCGCCTGCAACGGATGAGAAATGTATCCGGTGCTACATTGCTTGCCAGTGGAGAAATCGCACTCATCCTCAACACAATTGAACTGATGAGACGCAATCAGAGCACGCGTGCAGCACATCGTCCAATACAAGACCACTCGACAGAACCCAAACAAAAACGTTTGATCATCTGCGACGATTCACCGACGACAAGAATATTGGAAATGAGCATTCTGCAATCGGCAGGTTATGAAGTTACGGCTGTCGCAGATGGGCAAGACGCATGGGAGTTGCTTCAGGTGCAAGGGGCAGACCTGATTGTGTCAGACGTGGAAATGCCGATTATGGACGGTTTTTCGCTGGCAAGAACAATCCGTGCGTCTGAGAAATGGAAAGACCTGCCATTAATCCTGGTGACCGGTCTCGCCAAAGAATCTGATCGCGAAAATGGTCTCAAAGCTGGTGCCAATGCTTATGTGGTGAAGAGCGAATTTGACCAAAGCGAACTCATCGAAGCAATTGAGCAATTCGTATAGTAAGGAGCCCCAATGATTAAAGTGCTTATCGCTGATGACTCACCGACATGCAGAATTCTTATGAGAAGACTGCTGAGTCAACACAAGGACATGGAAGTGATCGGCGAAGCGAAAGACGGAGCCGAAGCCGTTGCGATGACGGCGAGCCTGAAGCCGAATATTGTCGTGATGGATCTTGTCATGCCCGGTCTTGATGGACTACTGGCTACAGGAGAGATTATGGCTGATACTCCTACGCCGATCGTAATTGTTTCGTCCAGCCAAAGCATCCACGAAGCATCGACGGCAATGAAGGCTCTGGCCGCTGGAGCCTTGAGCTTGCTCGACAAACCCGCAATGCATGCGGATCCAAACTGCTTCGCCGAAGCCGCCGCCGAGTTTACGCGCACCGTTAGACTTATGTCGTCGGTAAAAGTAATTCGCCACAATAGAAAACCAAATGAAAGTGGTTTGGGGCTTGAAATTGCCAGAGCAGGAGTGAGCCGCTTTGCGTCAAAGTATGGCAGTCAGAAGACATTGCAAGGTGAGCAAGTGTCCTTCAATCCGGGGCGGGAGAATCCAGCCAATAGTATTACAGGAACCTATACAGCCGCACAAAGTTCAGGTGCGTTCGACGCAAGCAAACTCGAAACAGGAACATTCTCAACCATTGGAGCAGTGTCCGGAACCTTCGGCCAGGGTACTGCACGCGGTAGCATGACAGTGCCGCTTTCGGCGCCAGGACAAAAAACTGAAGTCTATGACTTCCCTCTACCCAAGCGCCGTCCACGAGTGATTGCCATTGCCTCTTCTACAGGTGGACCACCCGCCCTCTGGCAGCTTACACAAACTTTGCCAACCAATTATCCAATTCCAATCGTGGTAGTACAGCACATCGGCCGTGGCTTTGTCGAAGGAATGGTAGCATGGCTCAACCGAGGCGGTGGTGCAAGAGTCAAGGTCGCTCAAGCCGGCGAATTTCTCATACCAGGCATAGTCTACGTCGCGCCCGACGACTTACAAATGGGCACCAGCCGCGATGGCAGAATTCAGCTTTCGAAAACACCAGCAATAGGTGGCTTCAGACCATCGGCAACCTTTTTATTCGAATCTGTAGCAGCGGCATTCGACGAAGATGTAGTAGCGATAGTCTTAACTGGAATGGGAGATGACGGCGCCGCATCACTCGGTCACATTAAGCGCCGAGGCGGCATGGTGCTGGCACAAGACAAGCCTACAAGCGTTGTCTATGGAATGCCGGCGGCGGCGGTTGCGACAGGGCACACCGATTTGGTGTTGCCACTGAACCTAATACCGTCCTATCTGAAATTACTGGGGGAAGTATGAAATACGAGAAGCAAAAGAGGAAGAATATCCTCGTCGTCGAAGACAGCGCAACGCAGCGAGAACTTCTCAAAGTAATGCTAGACGAGCTGGGAATGGACGTTGAGGTTGCCGCGGACCTGGCGACTGGACTCTCTTTGTTGAAGACAAACCAGTATGACGCAGTCATGCTCGATCTGATTCTCCCGGACAGTGCAGGTATTGAGACTCTTATTGCTGTTTCCTCAGCGCAGGCCTGGACACCGATTGTCGTACTTACTTCACTCGAAGAAGAAAGCCTCGGCGATGAAGCGCTGCGAGCAGGCGCCGAAGACTACCTAGTCAAAGGCGAAGTCAGTCAGCAAGGATTGTCGCGTTCCTTGCGCTATGCAATAGAGAGAAAGAAACAATCAAGCAGAATTTGCGAGAGTGAAAAACGCTTGCGCACAACAATCGATAATTCATACGATGCATTCATCGCAGTGGATGAAAACTTGAACATCGTGGAGTGGAACACAAAAGCCGAGGAAATGTTCGGCTACACATTCAAGGAAGCTCGAGGCAGAGACCTCTCAGTTATGAGCTTCCCACATGCCGATGGAGGAGCAGTCATAACAGAACTGCGCAACTACTTCGAAAAGAAGCAAGCTGATGTTTTCAGCGGTCGCAGAGAGTTAATCGCAAGACATCGAGGCGGGCGTGAATTCCCGGCTGAAGTTGCTTTCTTCCCCGTGGAGCAAGGACTCACAACTACTATTTGCACATTCGTGTCAGACATCTCGGATCGCAAAGAGTTCGAAAAACACACATCCGAGTTTTATTCGACAGTCGCGCACGAACTGCGTGCCCCTCTAACTTCGATCAAAGCATCGCTGCGATTGATGGAGGGAGGGCTGGCAGGAAATCTCCCTGCCAAAGCCAAAGGCATGGTAACCATTGGCAGAGACAGTTGCGACCGGCTAATCAGGCTGATCGGCGATCTTCTCGATTTGAGCAAATTCGAAGCAGGGAAGATGCCGCTCGACCTCGCACGCCTCGACGCTAAAGACCTGATCTCGCGTGTGGCTGGAGAATTCAAAGGCAATGCGGCGAACTTGCAGGTGCGTATTGCTGAAGAAACAGAAGACAATTGCATGGTGCTTGCAGACAGCGATCGCATCATTCAAGTGCTCACAAACTTCTTGTCCAACGCGCTTAAGTTCTCACCAGAAGGTTCCACTATCACGCTCACAGCGAAGCATTCCACAAATGACCATATTCGCTTCACAGTAAAGGACCAGGGTCCAGGAATCGCAAAACACAATATCAGTAAGCTTTTCCAGAAGTTTCAACAAGTGCATAACTCAGGCGCAACTGAGGGCACGGGGCTTGGCCTGGCTATTTGCAAAGCAATTGCAGGGCAACATATGGGTGACATCGGTGTAAGCAGTGAACAAGGAAAAGGCTGCGAATTCTGGCTGGAACTGCCCGCCTACGAAGTCGGCGACAAACAACCGTCGAATAATTCCAAGAATTTATTTGCCGCAAACGCCCAGAATTAATCTCTCACACTCCATCCAGCTGCGCATTGCAAGCTCTCCGCAAGCAAACGCATTTTGAGATCAGCTATCATTGGAAGTGAGCTCTTGACGGCTTTTACGGCACGTCAAACTTCTACAATCCTTTCCAGACCTGTGTTTTGGGCGTTTTGCCCCACGGGCTCTGCAATTAGGATTAGGCGCTCGGCATCCCGTAGACACGGAGGATTTCACCATGCGAGTACTTCTGGCTGAAGACGATGAGTATCTGTTGTCTGCACTGACACATGCTCTCAAGCACAAAGACTACACGGTGGATGGCGTGCGCAGCGGCACAGAAGCAAATGCAGCATTGTTGAGCGCGCCCTATGATCTGGTGTTGCTCGATCTTGGGTTGCCGGGCATGGATGGCACAAATGTTTTGAGCGAGCTACGCAAACGTGGCGAAGACATGCCGGTGATCGTTATCACCGCGAGAGACCGAGTTGAAGACAGAATTCACGGGCTCGACATCGGCGCCAATGACTATCTCGTCAAACCGTTCGATTTCAGAGAATTAGAAGCTCGCATGCGCGCTGTCTTGAGAAAAAGCCATTGGCGCAATCAGCTAGAGTTGGAATTCGGCTCACTCAAACTGAACACGAATAGCGGTCGCCTGTGTATGAGCGATCAAGAGCTTGATCTAACACCCAAAGAGTCGTGCATTCTTCACGCACTCATGTCCAAAGCCGGGCAAGTTGTGAACAAGCGTTTGCTGGTTGAGCAGGTTTCCGATTGGAAAGACGAATCAAGCGAAAATGCAGTCGAAATCGTTATTCACAGACTGCGCAAGAAGCTTGAAGCTGCCGATGTTTCCATTAATACAGTTCGTGGATTTGGATACGTGCTTGAAGAAAAGAAATGAGAGTTTCGATTCGCAAGCAGTTATTGATCCTCTTCATGCCTGTCCTGATAGGACTTTTCATTGCTAGTGCAATCGTCAGCTATTTGCTTGTTTCCTCATACTCGAGCGAATCATTCGACAAAGACCTGATTAGCTCTGCCGACTCGGTGGTTGGCAGACTGCGAGTCAAGAACGGGAAAGTCACTGCCGATCTGCCGCCTGCTGCGATTGCGTTCTTGAAACACGACGTGTCGGATAGACTCTACTATCGCGTGATGGGAAGCAATGGAGAGAGAATCACCGGCGATTCGGATTTACCTGAACCTTCAAGCAGCCTGCAATTAGACGAACCACACCTCGCGACAGTTAAGATTGGAGGGAAAGAAGTTCGCATTGCGGAAATCAAAGTGGATGTCGATGAGCCGGGCGGCGACACTGTTGTGGTCCAGGTCGCGGAAACGACCAAGGTAAGATCGCTGTTTCAGCAGAAACTTCTAGCAAGCATTGCAATACCGCAATTGCTGATGCTTACGGTTGGGCTAATTGCGCTCTGGTACGGTGTCACAAAAATTCTGACGCCACTGGGAATGTTGCAAGCCCAGATTCGTAGCAGATCTCAGTCTGACTTAAGTGCTGTGTCCGATGGCGGAGTTCCCGAAGAAGTTATTCCTCTCGTCGATGCAATCAACCATTTGCTATCGCGACTGCGTGAAGACTTGAAGGCGCACCAGAGGTTTATCGCGAACGCCGCGCATCAACTGCGCACTCCACTTGCCGGTTTGAAAACATATTCCAGTATCGGCAGCGAGATGAACGATAAGGAAGATCTCAAACACGTCGTAAAGGAAATCGATACAGGCATCGATCGCGCTTCACGATTGGTAGGTCAAATGCTCGCCTTGGCGCGCACCGATGGTGGTGACCAAAACCCAAGCCAGAAGACTCAAGTGGATCTGAATTTCATTGTTTCTGATGTCACTGCAGAGCTTATAGAACGAGCGGTGCTGAAAGATCTCGAACTTGTCTACGAATCTTCTCAGGAACCTGCAGTTGTGTATGGCGAACAAACAGGTTTACGCAACTTGGTTAGCAACCTTGTCGAGAATGCGCTTCTCTACACCCCTAACGGCGGGAAAGTCAAAGTGCAAGTCAAGAAAAGCGACCGCGTCACTTTGCGTGTTTTGGACACCGGCACAGGCATTCCAGAAGAGGAACGAGGTAAGGTGTTCGAAAGATTCTACAGAATCGACGGCACCTCTGGTAGTGGCAGTGGTCTAGGACTTTCCATCGTTCAGGAAGTTGCAAACGCACACAACGCGAAAATTTCCATCGACACACCGAATGGCGATGCCGGAACCATCATCTCGGTTGAGTTTCCGCAAACCAACGGCAAAAATCACGCTCGTTGAACATAGCAAGCGTTTTGCAAGCGAGGGGTGAGATACTGACCGAGGAGATTCCTGCCCTCGCAAGATGTCCTCCTTTTACATCTTGCATCTCGAACACTTCACCCTGAAACGGCAATAAACAGGAATCTCCTATCTTTCTTACAACCTTGGTTCTATCGTAGGGTCGACGCCATGCGTCGACCGCATATTGCAATGGTCGACGCATGGCGTCGACCCTACAGTAGTGAAATCTAGTACTGAAACTTGATCACGCTGTTAACGGGATCGACAACATATGGTCGATCGCCAAAAAACTTCGGACCAATTAGCAGGCAGTCCAATCCGTTCGCGAAATTGACTCGCGCATACTTCCTTATGATCGGACCAATCTCCGCGCGTTCCGCAAAGAAGCCGTCTGAGTTGTGCTGTATGCCTAAAGGCTGAACCATCCACATCGGCATCACAAGTCCGTCCGGCGCGCATCCGGTGTCAAATGTGGTACGTGTCGGTTTGCCGTTGACCATTACTTCAACGATCATGCAGTTCTTTTCGCGGATAAACGGAACCGTATATTTGTCGTTCGATTTACTACTCTCTGAGACGGCTAGCGCTTTTACATTCCCTGGCTGTGTCGCAAGTTTTCTTGGTCCTGCACTTTCAGTCGCTTTGCCACTCTTTGCATTAACCTGGCCGCCAACAGAAGCCGATGCCGAAGCGACGTCCGAGCCTTGGTAAGGAGCCTTCGACATACGCACATAAAAGCCGTCAATCTCGTACGTATACTCTTTGAAGAAATTCTGCCCGATGACTGAAACACCAGGTTCGCGCGACAACATAATTACGCATTGCCTGGTAATCTTGTCGACTGAAACCTCGCCTGTAACAAGCCTCATGTACTCGACACCATGCGGTCTACCGATAGGGATCACCGGTGCCTTTTCCAACTCAGCTTTGCTAAAAAGATTTGGATGGTCAGCGATGCTGACTGCGCAAAGACTTGCGCCGGTATCAAATATGATATCGAGGTATTCGCCCTTTACCTTGGCTTGAACATGCATATGTCCGTTTTGCATTTGAAAGGGAATTCGAGCGCTTTTCGGCAATGCGGCCCATTGCTCCTCCGTGAGATGATTTTCCAACTTCGCCTTTAGCGCGTCGGCAGCCGACATTGGCTCCAACCTCGTTGGCCCGGAGGACTTCCCGGTTGGGGTAGCAGAAGCACTGGCTCCAATTTGCTGAAGGCGACCTAAATATGTGTTAGCCAAATCCGCTTCAGATGTATTGGGAAAATTCTTGCTTATATGGCGAAACAACTCAATCGCCTTTGGTTCTTGCTTAAGCCCCAGATAGCTCAAAGCCAAATAATATGTAGCTGTTACATTCCCCTTCTGCGCAGCTTGGGTAAAATGCCCGATTGCGACCGCGTAATTCTTTTGACCGTAGGCGGCAGTGCCACGCTGAAACTCATCCATGCCTGCCTGAGCCAAACAGCTGGGCGCACAGTGCAGCAACACCAGCCCAAAAGTCAAAGCAGCAAGAAAACAAAGTTTCGGCACTCTAAACCTCTTACCACATTGTATAAACCCCAGCCACGGCTGCTCCAATCGTTTTATCCACAAACATTTCAACTCTCTATCGGCAGGACCAGCTCGGGAATAAATCCAAAGGGCCCAGCGTCTCAATTCGTGGAAGCCCAATCGAACCGCCGCTTATATGAAATCGCCCCAAGAATCCGCTGACGAAAAGTTTGAGGAATTGGCACTGCAATATGCGGTGCCCCTGTTTCAACTTGCATACTCGCGAGTAGGAAACGTCCACGACGCCGAAGACATTGTGCAAGGGACCTACCTGAAAGCGTACAAAAATTTCCACAAATTTAGGCATGAAACGAGCATCAAGAACTGGCTATGCCAGATTCTCATCAATACAATCCGCGACCATTTCCGCAAAGGGGGGCGCACCATCGATACTGTGGCATGGGACGACTCTATTGAACTTGACGAAACATTGTCAGAGGACGGTCCGGAGAAAAATTTATGCGACTCGGAGATTCACCCAGAGCTAATGATGGCGCTTTCTGCATTGCCCGAACAATTGCAAGTCCCCCTTTTGCTGCGCGAAATTGAAGAAGCTAGCTATGAAGAAATCGCACAGATCCTCGATGTGCCGAAGGGAACGGTAATGTCCAGACTGTTTCGCGCCCGCAGCTTGTTACGCAAGAAACTTTGCAACCTCAAAGCCGCACCGGCGCCGAAAGTAATTGATTCAGAACCCGATTGTGAAAGAGGCTAAAAATGAATTGTAACGACGCAATCCCGCTACTGGAGCTGATGTTGGACGATGAAGCCGGCACAGAAACCTCGGCCGGGGTGGTCAAACATCTCGACCTATGTTTAACCTGCCAGGGGTCATGGGCAGACAGTCTTCAGGTGCGTCAACAGCTTCGGGATTTTCGCAATGACATCCCGATTCCGATAGGATTTAAGGAACGGTTACGGGATATACTTTCCCAAACCGTAACCGAGCGGAAATTTGCTACTGTTGATTCAGGGCACATTAAAGCGGAGACCAAGGCCGGCGGCGGCAGGAAGGAAAAAATGGCGAAAAAGCCAACATCCAAGCGAGAATCTTCATCAAGTTCTTCCACTTTTGAAGCGAAACCCTCACCGGAGGGCGAAGACGAGAACGACGACTCTGAGGAAGATGCCGCCTTTGCGATTGAAGACGACGAAGTTTCCGAGGAAGACGTCAATATCCAGACCCTGCAGGGCGGATTAACCGACGGCGACCCGATTCGCATGTATTTGCGTGAAATCGGCACCATTCCACTGTTGAAAGCCGACCAGGAAATCGAACTGGCCAGAAAGATCGAACAGGGCGGCGCTGAAGGAGCTGTGGCAAAACGTCAGTTGGTGCAAGCCAACTTGCGTCTCGTCGTGTCGATAGCCAAACGCTATGCAGGACGCGGCATGCAGCTTCTTGATTTGATTCAGGAAGGCAATTTAGGTTTGATACGTGCAGCCGAAAAGTTCGACTACGAGCGCGGTTACAAGTTCAGCACATACGCAACATGGTGGATTCGCCAGGCAATCACGCGCGCAATCGCTGACCAGGCACGGACAATCCGCATTCCCGTGCACATGGTTGAAACCATCAACAAAATCAAGAAAGCCACACGGCAACTGGCGCAAGACAAGGGCAGAAAGCCGACCGAGGAAGAAATTGCCCAGGTCATGGAAATCAGCGTCAGCAAGTTGCGCGAAATTATCAAAATGTCGGCAGAGCCGGTCTCTCTGGAGACTCCGGTCGGCAAAGAAGACGACAGCAAACTCGGTGACTTCGTCGAAGACACTGATGCAGCGACGCCTGCGTCCAGTATTACGCAAGAATTGCTGCGCGAGGACATCATCGAAGTTATGGCAGGTCTGGCACCGCGCGAACGCGACGTGCTGAGACTGCGCTTCGGCTTGGACGATGGTCGCCAGCGCACCCTTGAAGAAGTCGGTCAGCTGTTCGGCGTTACACGTGAGCGTATCAGACAGATTGAAGCCAAAGCTTTGAGAAAACTGCGCCACCCTAACCGTTCTCGCAAACTCAGAGAGTATCTGGACTAGCTTAGGTTTTCGCCAAATTTCGTTTGCAGAGGGCTATGTTCTCTGCCATTTCGGCTGCGTCGCCTTCTGGATCGTACTGTTGGTCCACGTCAACCAAACTGTAAACCTCTAATGCTTGCTTCCATTCTCCACGTAAAACGAAGCAGTGAGCCCTGTAGAGAACAGCGACACAGCAGCATTGAACATCGGACTCATTGTCTTCATCCGACCAATACACAGCTTCATCAAGCCATTTTTCCGCTTTCTCAATAAGAATTCCGTTGTCTCTCCGTCGAGAAGCTTCACGGTAGAAACTTATCCCCATACCGAGGGCGAAACCGGAATTCTCCAGGTCTTCATCCATCACTCGTTTCATAACAGACTCTAAGCCAGCTAGTATCTCGCTACGTTCAGATTCTTCCCGCGCAGGATCCGATAACATCTGATCCGCCAATATTGTCCAAGTAGCGAAGGTTCCACGGTGTTCATCGGGCCCGTCTTCTTCTAGCATTCGCTCATAAATTGTGCAAACTTGCTTCCAGGAGAGCTCTTCAGTAAGAACGTAGGCAAGTGCTTGCAGCCGTGAACTCGAATCCATCTCTATTTCAGCGGTTTTCGCTAAATATTCGGACAACGACGAAGCACTTACATCCACTGGAATATCAATGACTTGCCCTGACTTGATTAGCTCACTCAATTTGTTTGAAGCCGCACTGAGCCTTGTGAGGTACTCGTCCAACCGACTCTCTCCTTTGAAGTAGACTAAAGTATATTGGTATCTCGAAAGTTGAAGTGCGATACCGAAATCTCATCATCTTTGGAATCACGGCCGCAACGTCGTTCGGCGCTATCCTAATTTTTGTTCGTGGCTCATTGAAAAAACGTCTGATCATTGGAATTGTGACCGTCGCCGCATTAGCGTGTGCGGCGCTTTTCCTGCGTAGTCCTATCAAAGAAGCGATGATGCAGGTGCCCGCACTTCGCCCGCTGCTGGGCAAGAAAACAGTTAGCGACCAAATCCAAACATATGGAGAGGTCGCAAGAGCCAGACTCAATGCGATGTTCAAAGAGAAAGGGTTTACCTACCCACCAGCAAAACTCGCCATGCTTGCCTTCAAAGACAAGCGAATACTGGAAGTTTACGTTGGTTCTGCTGATGGAAATTTTCAGCACTTGCACACATATCCAGTTTTGGGAGCCAGCGGAAAGCTAGGCCCCAAGCTACGCGAAGGCGACTTCCAAGTACCGGAAGGGGTCTATCGCCTGGAGTCTCTAGAGCCAAACACGCCTTACCATCTGGCTCTTCGCTTAAATTACCCGAACGATTTCGATTTGGAACACGCGCGAATTGACGGCAGATCCAAGCCAGGAAGCGACATTCTGATACATGGCTCCAACGGGTCTGTGGGCTGTCTCGCCATGGGTGACGTCGCGTCAGAGGATCTATTCGTGCTGGCGAACGACACACGGGATCACAACATCGCAATCATCATCTGTCCGGTCGACCTTCGCAATTTCGAGCCGCCGCCTGCCTCGCCCAACGATCCAGTCTGGCTGCCGACCCTGTATCAGGAAATAAGCAAGGCCCTGAAGAACTATCCAGCCCACTAAGCCGGTTTTCCAACCAGGGCATTCCTCTATATGAACCGAAAATTTTGCGCGGCATTTTTACCCGGGCAATATTGACAGCATATTTTTACCCGGGTAGAATTATCTCTTGAAGACAGACCAAGGATTTAGATCGTGAGCGTAGTGGATACCAAAGAAAAAACCTGCACCTCGTTCGCCGGGCTTAAGATGATCGCTTCAGGCGATCTCAAGCACGTAGCCCAAGCGACTAAAAAAGCGATTGATGGTGGCGAACGAGAGTTTGTTTTGATCTTCGACGACAGCACCGCACAGCCAATTGAAATTGACTTTCGTGGAACGCCAAAAGATGTTCTCGCACGCTTAAATGAAGCAGCAACCGGCGAAGTAAAGAGCCACGAACAATCCCGTGGACCGGGGCGACCGAAGCTTGGCGTGGTGGCACGCGAAGTGACTCTACTGCCGCGACACTGGGATTGGTTGAACAGCCAGCCCGGTGGAGCTTCTGTGGCGCTGAGAAAATTGGTTGACGAGGCGAGACATGCAAATGCAGACAAGGATACAATTCGACAGTCACAGGAGGCTGCGTATCGATTTATGTCCGCAATGGCGGGTAACTTGCCGGGATTTGAAGAGTCGACGCGCGCATTGTTCGCCAGCGACGAAACAAAGTTCAATGAGCTGACAAAAGATTGGCCGGTAGATGTTCGTCGATATGCACAAAAACTGGCTGGTGCCGCGTTGCGTCAAAGGGGTTAGTCGCGATTGAATACGGCTTTCAAAATTCGCAAACGAGTTTCAACAATTCTATTTGCTGCGATGCTGGCATTAGGTTTCCACTCAACTATGGTATTAGCGGCTGATACCAGTGAAAAGAAACCGGAATTCTTTTACTGCGCAGATCGTTCTACTTTTCCATCTGGCCTCAAGTACTTTGACTATGACAGCCATCCATGGAAAGAGGAAGATAAAGCACTAGTTTCAAAACTCTTGGATGATATCCAAAAGGAAGCACCAGGAGTGGTGTCCCTCGCTTCTCAACACGGAGCAATTCCTCTTCTCAAAAGCCCCTACATTCCTTACAAAAACATATTGGGTAAGAATACAAACGCGCACGTTCTGGCTGTTGACGGTGCGCTATTCATAGCGGATAGCGCGGCAAGTCAAAAGGATTTGAAACGAATTCTCTTGCACGAGTTAGTGCATATGGCGGACCTCGGAAGACATGTTGCATACTCACAGGCTTGGTCTACTTATGCGCGTCCATCCCTGCAACGTGCGCGCCGACAAGTGAGCTGCCAATTCCTTTTGGATTCTAAGGCAGAAGATTTCGCAGAAACGCGCTGGCCATCCACCGAATCTTGCACCAGCTTCAAGGAATCACTCTGCGAACTCGCTTCAAGATATGTCCTCGATCCGAAGTTCAAGAAGGAACACAAAAAAGCAGCAACTGCAATTGCACCACTGTTAAATCCAAGCGAAACAGATCTCGAGTTCGCGAAGCATTTTATGGCCGGGCGACTTCATTTTAGGAACGACAAAACAGACGCAGCGATACCAGAGTTCGAACTTGCCGTAAAAGCTGATGCACTAGCACCATCTCCTCATGTATTTTTAGCGCAGTGCTGGTATGAGAAAAAAGACATTGGCAAAGCGCGTAACGAGCTGCAGAAAGCCAAAGCGCTTTTTGAGCAAGCACAAATCACGCTAACGGAGTCGTTGCATTGGAGAACGCTTTCCATGCTCGCGAACTCGTTGACATTGGACGAAAAATTCAGTGATGCAAAAACCATTCTCGACCGGCTCGCGGCCTCACGTTTTCAATATGATGCTTCCATGTTCTCTCGCCGCTCGCTATGCAATGAAAAGCTGGACAATCTGCCGCAAGCACTGATTGATTTTTACACTTACGATTATCTCGTCAATCACTCCTTCGAACCAGCACACTACTTTGATTTCGTTGAAGACAAAGAATTTTTGCAAAACTTTCTAACGAAGTCATTTCCGAACGCGGACGGAAGACGCTCGCACGTTTTTTCAATTTGTTGGGAACGACTTGCGCAAACGGGGAAGGGAGAAGAACGAAACAAATTCATAGAAAACGCTCTGGCTGAGGTCAACAAGGCTTCCTCCAACGGTTACTACTCAAAGGACGAAGAGTTTGTGCGCAAACGGTATTTGAGCTACTTAAAAGGCACCAAAAATAATGATTACGAAACATTGAAAGAAACAAATAAGAAGTCACTCCAAGAGTTCGAGCTGCTGCGCTATCTCTCAGGTAAGCCCCTGCCGGACAAGAACAGCGAAGAGTTCGCAAGAATTCTTCGGCGAATGAGTCCAACAGATCCCAAGGAAACAAAATGGTTGTTCTAAGTCAAACTGAACTAATTCAGGAGCTTGAACAAAGCGGCTTCGCCGTCATTCGCAATCCATTTTCAACTCATCACCTTGACCAACTGACAGACGAACTAGAATCCTTTCGCGATGCGCATAACTCCGCAGTTTCTGCCGGGTTTCGGAATTTATTGAAGGAGTGCCCTGCAGTCAGGGCATTTGCTGAGTCAAAAGAAATCCGTGAAATAGTGGTGGCACTTCAAGGAGAAAAGTCGAAAGCCGTTCGCTCCATTTTCTTTGACAAGACACCTGCGTCAAATTGGTATGTAACCTGGCACCAAGATCTTTCAATCGCTGTTGAAAAGCGCATAGATACTGAAGGTTTCGGACCTTGGACTGTAAAAGATGGAACAACCCATACGCAACCGCCAAGAGAAATATTGGAACACATCGTCGCGCTGCGAATACATCTCGATTCGTGCCCGAGTGACAATGGTGCCATAAAATTCATAGCTGGTTCGCATAAAGATGGAATCATCGCTCCGGCTGATGTTCCAAACCGTGCCGAAACCAGCACCAGCACAATTTGCACTGCAGAAAGAGGCGACATTATTCTCATGCGCCCACTAATCCTGCACAGCTCTTCAAAATCAACAAAACCAGATCATCGCCGCGTTCTACACTTGGAATTTTCTGCAATCGACCTACCTAACGGGCTCAATTGGACAGAGGCATAGAGATGGGACTTGACTCAGTTGAAATGGTTTTTGCATTCGAAGAGGAATTCGGAATTGAGATTCCTGAAGAGGATGCGTTCAGAATCATCACTGTTGGTGATATGTACAATTTTGTGAGGCGGCAAATCGTAGAACTCCCGCCAGGAGAATGCCTCTCCCGAAAAGTGTTTTATCAATTGCGTCGCGCGCTAATGCAGAACTACGGATTGCAAAGACACCTGATTCGAAAAGACACCATCCTCACAGATCTTATTACGCCAAAGGAAATTGAAGAAGGTTGGCCGTTTCTAGAAATGTACATGGATTTGGAAGCACCCAAATTCAGACCAGCCCGAGGCATTCCAGTGGGGCTAGTTCATAACACTGCCTTGTTGACAGTGAAGCATGTCGTCGACAATCTGATTCAAGTTAACTTCCAGAAGCTTGTTCCTGAAAGTCCAGATGACAATCAAATCTGGAACCGATGCGTTGATGTGGTCGTAAGACAGTTAAATGTTGATCGTCACGAAGTTCGGAAGGAAGCTGAGTTTGCAAGAGATCTAGGAATGGACTAAATGCCTCGTCCCTGCGAGCTGTTGCGCACCTGGTCTGCGGACTGAAGTTAGCGTACGCCAACTTCTCTAACTTTCTTTGCTATTTCGCGATCGTAAGTCGCTTCGTTGTGGCGCCCTAGCTTGTCGAGAGTGCTGGCACGTTGTTCAAAGGCTCTCGCTTCATAGTAGTGCCATCTCACATGATTGTTGTCGTTCTCTAGCGCTTTCACTGGATTTCCGAGACCGTTATAAGCCGTACTCAGATAGCCATAAGCTTCACCATCTTCAGGATTAAGAAAGACAGCTCGCTGAGCAAGCTCTCTTGCTTTGGCAAAGTCTCCCGTAACGTTGTAGTAATGTGCACCAACCACATAAGCTTGCTCGTTGCTCGGATTCAGCTCAATTGCCCGCATCGCAGCAGCAAGTGCCGGACGTAAATTCATTAAACTGTCGTTCGCTTCTGCCACCCAGGAATACGCAACATCAGAAGAAGGATCGAGTTTGGTTGCGTTTTCAAAGTGTGTCAACGCTTCATTGTATCGATGACGCTTAAAATCCTTTTTGCCTTGAGCCATTTCGCGAGCAAAGTCTCCACCTGCTGGTGCAAGAACTGTGGCGGGAATGCCAAACTCCTCAATTGAATTCTGAGCATCCGAAATAGGCAGTTCTGTTCTCGCCAGCGCAAACATCAAAAACGCCGGAAGCAACAAACCAACAGCCCGCAGACTTCTCCGCACACGCGGACTGAATTCTTCCGAAGATGTTTGGTGGTGCCGATGATTGAAGAGATAGAAAACAGAAGCAGTTGTGAGAAAACCGCACAACGCCAAACAGAAGTATGCCGCCCCTGGTGCGACTCCAGACTTAGTCAGAGCCAACAACTGGAACGATATCAGTCCGAAATAGAAGACATTGAAAACCTGTCTCTTCCTGGTGAATGGCCACTCGGTCGACATCTCGGGCTTGATACTGAGTGGAATGCCGGACGGCGGAAGTGAAGTACTTGCAGCTCGTCTTTCCACCGGACTCTCAAACAGACTAACTTGCTCGCTCACAGGCTCCTTGTTTTCCGAAGTCTTCGCCAAAGAAGCATCTAAATCACTTACTACAGGGGAGTCATTTGTTTCAGGGGGGTCATTCTTCGCAGGCGCGTCATTTGCTGCAGGCAAATTATCGATTGCCGGCTGTTCGGCTTCGTCCTCGGGTCCATCGACTTTCAGTTCAACATCGCAAACCGCCACGCACTCAGCAGACTGAGTGGCAGCTTCGGACTTGCTAGTTTTCTTGCTCGAACCCATAACAGCCCTGCGTCGAGGCGGACCTCTGTCAGCTCATAACTCCATTTATACTTATATGCCCTGAAAATAGCCAATCAGCCACTTTCCCAGCGCCCAGCCCGGTTTCCAGCCCCAAAACCCGCCCAATTGCTGCTAAACCGGCGCCAGACGAGTTTCTGACAGCCAAAATTTGGGGGACGCCTAGGTTACGCCCTTCCAATAGATTAAATCCGGCCACGATGCAATAATCTTCAGCGTTATGAAGAAGTCTCTCAGTCAATTCGCAGCAATTCTTGCGCTGGGCGCACTGTTTTCAGTTACGGTGGCATTCCCTCAGCCTGGCTCGGCGCAAACGCAGTCCAGTGGTGGAGCACCCACCATGCTGAAAGCCGGAGTCGAGCACTCGGAAACAGTGCAGCCACTAGAAGCGCAATTTAGACCAGGTCAGCGTTTTGACCCAAACGCCACAGCACTAGGAACACCAGTTGATGATTGGATCTGTATTCCACCCTGGTTCGCCGGTACGTTTTACGTGGACCGCTCCCTGGTCGTGGACTTCATAGACTATCGCTCGCAAACTCGTCTCGCGCCAAACAAGATGGAGAAGATATACCGAACTTTTCACTATGGGCACCAACTTGATTCGACTGGCAGAGTTTGGCATCTGAATCGTTGTCCGTATCGCAATTCGATTCAGACTGAGGGCAGCGTTCAATACAATCTGATTCGAAAGTCAAAGTTTTTGCATTCGGGCAATGACTCAGTGGTTGAAACAGCGACGGGTCCAGCGCTTGTTGTGTCAAAGGAAACGGGCGTCATCGCGCGCTCTACGACGATTGAAACATTCGGCAGATTCGAACCATACGGACAAGGAATTCGCAAGACCACTTCCATCAAAGGTTTCAATTTCGCAGGTATGCCGGAGGATTTGATTGTTCGCGTCGAACAAGCATACAGGCTTGAACCGTTCGTTCCAGACCCTTCAACTGCGGAAAGTTTTGCAGCATTCATGGCAAAACGCCAGGCGCAGCGTGAGGCAAGAATGCAGTATCAAAGACAAGGCGCTTCGCAAATTCAAGGTGCACAATCGCAAGATACTCCGACACAAGGGTTCGGCAACTGACATGTCGACCTCGATCAGGCGATTCAACGGCATCATTCAAGAACTGAACATCCCCGGAGCACCACAAGGTCCGCTCGCCGGTTTGGTGTTTCTTGCCAAAGACATGTTCGACATTAAAGGAGAAGTTACGGGGATAGGCAACCCGACTTACGCGCAGACGCATCCACCAGCAACGGAAAATGCGGTTGCAGTGGATAAACTGCTCAAAGCCGGCGCCAAGCTGGTAGGAAAAACTTGCACCGATGAATTCGCATTCAGTCTTGATGGAATCAATATTCACTTTGGTGCCCCGGACAACCCCCAGTATCCTGGTTGCATTCCTGGCGGTTCATCAAGCGGCTCGGGTTCGGCTGTAGCAGCCGGACTGGCTGACTTTGCGCTGGGCACCGATACTGGTGGATCTATACGAGTTCCTGCCAGCTACTGCGGCTGTTATGGATTTAGACCGTCGCACGGTCGCGTTTCCTTGGACGGCGTAGCACCATTAGCGCCACTATTGGATACTGTCGGCTGGCTAGCGAGAAGCGCCTCAATACTGGAATCTTGTGGAGAAGTTTTGCTTGGTGAGAAACCTTGTCCAACCTTTCCAAAGAAGATGTTTGTAGCCAGAGAAATATTCAGCGAAGTTTCAGACGATCTGAGACCGTCACTCGAGCGGGTGGTCGACACGGTTGCAAAAAAATTCCCTGCAGTTGAGGAAGTAGAGCTGGAGCGCTTCGGCTGGGGCAGTCTCGCGGCGATTTACAAATTTTTCCAAGCAAGACAAGCGTGGGGAATTTATGGCGCCTGGATAAAACAAGTGAACCCATTCATGTGTCCGTCGATCAAAGAGCGATTCGATTTCACTAGCACCGTCACGGATAGCGATTGGCAATCAGCCAAACAAGCGCGAGACAAAGTGGCTAGTGACATGGCGCAATTGCTCGCCGGCGATGCTGTTCTATGCATGCCGACGACATTTAACATACCACCTAGTGTGGACGCAAGCGACGACGAACTCTTGCAAAACAGAATTCAAAACATCAAACACACAGCGTTGGCGCCGCTTTCACGCGTTCCCGAGATCTGCGTGCCCATCTCAGTCACGGAAAAGACGACGACAGGTCTGTCGTTTCTCGCCAGCCATGGCCACGACATGATGCTGCTAAGGCTTGGTCGAGAATTGTTTTAGTCGTCTAACGCCGTAGCAACCCGCATCACCACGTCACATTATCTGGTGCCCAAACATATGCAAGATAGCCAGCGAACCTCCGAGTACGCCTGAAACTCGGAGGAAGTTTCGCCAACTTTCATTAACCGCAAACCGACGAGCAATAACAAGCGTCAGTACCGCCAAAGGAATTGCGAGATAAGCCTCTTTCCAAAGCACCAGATTCATCAGTACCAGGACTGGTGCCACCATCATGCAACTTTTCTGTGAAAAACGATGTGCCGCCCACAGTCCACAGATAGTGAATGCGGCAGAAAGAGCAAGTATGTGAAGATCGATGGCCATGGCAAGGCTCCAATAGAGTGCTTAGAGTCTTCGCTGAAAACTCTAGGACTTGTTAAATTCCGCTGATTCCATCTTAGAGAAATTCTCACAAGTGAGAATACCGACCAGAGGATAATTCGCTATGTAGAATCCATAGCCCTTTCGGGCTACTGCGGCAGTTTAGAGCGTTCGACTATGCCAACATACACAACAATGTCAGCGCAGCACCAGTCAATCCGGACAAGCGCATCGCTTCTCGGATGCTGTCATCGATTTGAAAGTCTTGCGACAATCCAACGGTAAGAGCCGCTAACGGCAGAGCAATGAAGCCTTCTGGAAAGCAGACCAAATTGAGGAAAATGAGGAGAGGGGCGACGCGATAGGCATTTCTCTCTGACAGCCTATCTGTGACCAAAAGCCCAGCCCATCCCCAACAAGCAGTCAGCATGAAGTGATTAGGATGTAGCACAGATGCAAGAAACACACCAATGATCGTAATTGATGATAAAACAAGCAAGCGATCGATAGTTACCTTAAGATCTGATCTTTCTGCTATTGGCTCGACAACCGGCTCCGAGTATTCTTCTCGAATAAGCAGGTACGTGCCCGCGGCATGCGTATTGTTCATGTGGTGACTCCAATACAAACGGAGAGCTCTTTTGCCAGTAAGCTCGTAAACGCACAAGTTGAGTTATTGCCATCATAGGGGTGTGAATGCAAGCGTGGTTATAGCCATCCGTATATTTGCATAGGGGCAGCCCCATACAAAATGCTCAAATCGCACCAAAATTCACTGTTTCGCGCCTATGCACTCCGCGAGCCAGTACGGAAAATCACTACATTGCCTTGTTAGAGGTTAAACAGCTCAATTTCTTCGCCAAGCTCTGCGCGATCCCAGATCAAACTCATTATCCACCAGCGACCGTTTTCGTAGACTAGTTGGAAAGAATTTACGCCACGCGCGATTGATTCCTCGTTACCCTCAAGCATGAATCGATAAGAGCTAAAAACGTGCGCGACTTTATGAAACGTTTCTGTCCTACATCTGATTTGCTCTTCGCGGCCGCCCGTGGGAATGATGTCCGCAATTCGATTGTCGAAATACTCAATGAATTCCTCTACGCTCATTGCTTTCAATGCGCCGCCGGTGTCGCTTGCGGGCGGTGATACATGAGCGCCTGGGTGAAACAGCGAGTGCACCAAATTATAGTTCGGCTTCTGTCCCGGCTGAAACGAGATAGCAGCATACAGGCATTCGACGACGCCTTCAGGTGTACCGAGAATATCGCTCATCTATAAACAATCCCCCTTCGCTCAAATTCCAAGCCTTCAGAAACCCCTTGTGCTGCCTGTCGAGAAACAAATCGCTCAACCAACCAAAGACCAAGATCAAGGCTAGCAGTGATACCAGCAGCGGTGATAATGTCACCATCGTCTACAACACGAGCAGCGATGTATTTTGCACCGCAGTTGAGCAGTTCTTTGACAGCTCCGTGATTCGTCGTCGCTTTCCGGTCCTTCAAAAGTCCGGACTTTCCAAGAACAAGCGAGCCTGTGCAAACTGTTGCTATAACAGTGCCGACAGCGTGACAGGACTTCACGACATCCAATATCGTGCCTTTTTGAACTTCTGCCCACGCTCCTTTCGGCGAGCGCGATATCCAACCGCCGCCGGGAACAATCAACAAATCAGATTTTATCTCATTGGTATAGTGCGCATCTGGAAGCAGTCTCGAACCATATGCAGCCGTCACAAAATCCTGCTGATACAAAGAATGCGTCTCAACTGACAGACCGGCCATGCGCAAGGTTTCGAACACACCGAAGAAGTCGAGCTCGTCAAAGCCATCAAATAGTAATGCGTCGATTTTCATTTCAAGCTCAAGATATCTACACCGTTACGTACAACTAGTTTACTTCTTATCGTCTCTGACTCCGAGTGATTCTTTTACAACTTTCGTGCAACGCGGAAAGGAGTGGCTCAGCGCGACAGCACGCAAATCTTCATTTGGTGCTACTACAGCACTAAAAATCTCAGCGAACATTTCAGAGGGGCCGTTCTTGTCCGACTGAAGAAAGTAGCTGTATTTGATTCTCAATTCATTGTTCAGGTACTTCGCGTCATCTTCGTACGCATTGGTAAATGATTCTGAATTTGAATACATTCCAACATGATCGAACGCATGGCCAATTTCGTGCAACGCTGTCCAGAGAGTATATGGATTTTCTTGCAACGGAGCATTGCCAATAGAAAATCGTTCTGCAATGTAGATCTTCTTGTCACGAGGAAAGAAGATTCCACCGCAGTTATCGTAACCTCCAAAAGGGTACCCTCTGGGCTTTTGATTTGCCAGATGCGGCTCTGCTGTTAGTACGTCCGGAACGATGATAATGGTCACGCCATTGTGACGCAGAGTTTCTCGCGCCGATGCGGGTACCTAAGCGAGCGCTTGCTTTACTCTTTTCTCGCAGTCTTCTGTTGTTTTTGTCCGGCGAAAGACCTCGATCGGAATACTCGATGAATCGTTCAATGCTGTCGGTGCTGCAGGCTTGTTGGATGAAGTTACAGAAGCGGGATGTGTTTTAGCATTCGCACCAGATGCGTGCGCAACGGAGGAGCCAATCGTTGTGCGATAGAGGAAACGGCTAAACTTCGTGCCGTTTCTGCTGATTGTCACCGCGACACGAGAACCAGGAGGACCAGCAAGTCTGCTAGCGACTGCTCTAGTCGACATGAAACTAGTCGAAACATTGTCGATGAACACAATCTTGTCGCCAGGAAGAATGCCTGCTTTCGCAGAGGAAGAACCTACTTCGACAGCATCAACTTCTGTGCCGTCCACAAGGGTTAGACCAACTTTTGCACCAGGAATAGAAGCAAGCTCCAGCCGCTCCTTCTCTTCTTTCTCGAGTTTCGCAAGCAATCGTCTGGCGTCATCTGTATCCCAGCTGTAAGGATCCATTCTCAATCCTTCCTGCAGATGATGTTTGACCTTCGCGTTGTCTCCCTTGAGGCGATAGAGCATGAACGCATAGAAGTAATGCACGCTTCCTTTGTCGCGCGCCGGTCCTGCAAGCAATCGCTCAGCTTCTTCGAGCGCCAAACGGTATTGCCCGCTTAGCCGGTACTTTTCCGCTTTCTCAAGCGCATATTCTTCAGCGCGGGCGTCAGGACACAAAACGCCAATCGCCAAAAGCAGGCTGCACGCTAGAGCAACTTTCGACATAGCCACAATCATACAACGAGGGAGAACCCGGTTCCAATTCCCTTACTCCCGTGGCACCCTGGCTGTATTCAACCCTCGTAAACGGACCTTGCTAGATTCTCTGAGGCTCAATCTGGGTACATATGCTTTCAGGGGGATTTGCCATGTCACGTCAAGAAGATGCAAGGAAACCCAACTTCATGCTCCCGGTGCAAGCAATAGGCATTCTTCTGATGTCGATGTTCGTTTGCATCTTAAAAGAATCGCATCCCTTCTACGGAACCTGGCCCGCACCGGACGCTCCGCCGATGGACGCGTTTATGTGGCTGGTCAAAACTGTATTGATTCCGAGCGTGATTTTTACGGGGATGATGGTGTTCTTCCTGTACAAACGCAGCCAGATGAAACGAGCGCGCTAACAGGCATCACTGGCAGAAGAGCCAAAGAGGGACGAACGGGCTATTTGGATGCAAAAACATTCAAAGTTGAAGATACAAAAAACGGCACCGATCATATGCTGCCGATGAGCGATGTCCTTCACGCGCTGTTCTTGCAACGGCACAACGACACCGGCGAGGAACAGTATGTTTTTCGAAGAGAAGGGAAAAAAGGACATCTAGTAGATGTGCGCGATTCAGTGAAGAAAGTAAGAGACAAGTCCGACCTTTCATTCACAGTCCACGATCTCAGGCGGTCCTTTATCACTTGCGCTGAAGGGCTCGATATCTCGCCATACACGCTCAAGAAGTTGCTGAACCACAAGGCTACCGGCGACGTCACATCCGGCTATCTCGTTATCACCGCCGAACGCCTGCGCGCCGCCATGCAGCAAATCACAGATGCAATCCTTCAGCATGCGGAAATCGAGAAAACGACTCTTATCCAAAGGGACAACCTTTAACTTGTGGAAGACCTGCAAAGAGATTTTTTCTGCGAAATTTCCTGGTACAGTCAATTTAGATAGGAAAGGGCGCTCTGCCTAGGAGCCTTGAGATGACCGCGCAAAGCGAAAAAATCAATGTCGTTATCTTTTGCGATGAGTCCATCACAAAAGGAGCGTACTTCTCAAATTTTTACGGCGCTGCACTCGTAACTGAGAGCGATCTACCCGCAGTTAACCGCATACTTGAACAACGAAAATCGGACCTGAACCTTGGTCAAGAAGTCAAATTTACAAAGATCACTGAGCTGTATGCAGAGAAATACATCACTCTGCTGAAGACATTTTTCGAACTCATCAAAGACGGCAGAATCAAAGTCCGTATCATGTTCACACAGAACAACATAACTCCGATTCTGACCGCTGCACAGCGAAAGAACTCGTATTTCCTCTTGTATTATCAATTCGTCAAACACGGCTTCGGATTGCAGCACATAGAAGGAGATGCTCCAGTAGCAGTCAAAATGCGATTTGATTTGATTCCTGGAAAGGGCGGGCAGGTTGCTAACTTCAAAGACTACATTTGTCGACTTCAAAACACACCAGAACTTAGTGCACGAAATGTGACCTTCGCGCCGAGCGATATCGGTGAAATTGACTCAAAGAAGTACGCAATTCTTCAGTGCCTTGACGTTGTCCTCGGTGCAATGCAATTCAGACTTAACGAAAAACATAAAGAAATTCCCGCGGGGAAAAAGCGCCGCGCGAAGAGAACCGTAGCAAAGGAAAAGGTATACAAAGCAATTCGGCAAGAAATTCTGGACTTGTACCCAGGCTACTCTTTTAATGCAGGAGTAACAACCGCGGTTGATCCATCCGTGGAATTTAGATGGACAGCACCATACCGACATTGGCTCTTCAAGCCAGCGCTTGGAGAACTCAACCTAAAGTATGTGCCAAAGAAAAAATAGGGCCTGTACTTGCTATGCTTTCGCGTGGCTCTAGTGGAACTAAAGTCTTCGCAAGTAACCGACCCTGTCCCAGAGTATACTCGAAATACGGATCAATTGGTGCAGATTTTTAATCTTTCAGATTAACCGATAAAAATTGTCCACAGGCATAACCGTTGGACCCGGCTGGCATATACAACAGAAAGTCTTTGAAAGGTCATCGCTAAGATGGCAGTCAGCTCAAAGTTGAGGTAACTATACAAATGGATGCCGAAGGCAAGAAGCAGCGATTAAAGAAGGTCCACTCCAATAGCAGCGCTCCAAACGCACGCGCTGAAAAGGTCAAAAAACTCTTCGACGAATCGCAGGACTCTTCCGGCTATGATGAGCAAGCTTGGCCGCAGATTAAAGAGGCTCCGAACGAAAATCATTCAAGGTCTCACAACTTGTTTAATGAGTGAGCTAAGCCGATGTCACAGGAAAGTTCCAAACTAAACGATCCAGATATGAAAGGATCATTAGCCGCTTTGAAAAGAGCGGCGAAACGAGCAAGGCTAATAGCAGCTCAAACGGGCACGGAGATCGTGGTCAGGCGTGACGGCAAACTTATCCGCGAATATCCGAAGATGAGCGAGTTCGAAGAAGTAGAAAATCAGAACGATCCAAATCGCGCAGAAAGCGCAGCCGAATCAACAAAGAAACAAAGCATTCAAAAGATGAACTACAAAGACATCATTACGATTGAACCTGGCAAGCGGAGCGGCAAACCGTGCATTCGCGGCATGCGCATCACCGTCGCCGATATTCTTCAGTGCCTGGCGGGAGGAATGTCATATGAAGATGTCCTTTCCGACTTTCCAGAACTGACCATCGAAGATATTCGTGCGTGCCTCGCTTTTGCTGCCGACTGCGAGCGAAGACTCTACACTAGGACTACTACAGATAGCTAATTGTCACAGACGCTTAAGCACATTAAGTTGCTCTTTGATTTTCGGAATTGGCATTTTGATGAGCTGGTCTATTTCATCACCCGACATATCCATATCAATCAACACATGTTCTTTCGGTTCAGTGGTGAAAGCGAAGATCTCAGATGCGGGAACTTCAACCATCGATTTTGGACGTTCAAGCAACACATCACCATCCAAGCTACGCAAAGCAGCTAAACAGATAAGATCAAACTTCTCATTACCACTACTTTCTAGTACTCTAGCATCGAGAATCTTCCTTCCTGATCCAATCCGCACTACTATCTTGCAAATAACACGCGTTGAAGAATCAACAAGCGCATCTGCCACCAAATCTACCTTCAATTTCAAGGACTGGTAAACGCGGGCATACCAGGCTGCTCTTGTAAGGTCATATTTCACCGGCTTCTGATCTTTAGATGACTCAATGGGAATTTCAGCAGGACAATTGTAAACTCCTAAACACAGCGCTGGCTCCACGCTGATTGCAATGAATGAGACTAATGCTGCAGTTAACTTTTCCTTTCTCACGACCTTAGGCCTCGTAACCAGCTGTAGACAAAACTAGCTCCCTCCATACCAGCTTAACTCATTCGGCGAAAGCAACCGAAAAGGAGTTCCGCGCATCAGTTTTTGAAGTTACTGCCAAGGCAGCCCCGCTTCACTTCACCTGCTTCGAAACCCAAACCCTGCAATAATGCTTCTATTCAGAGGGGGTACTTGCAATGGATGCAAATATGTTCACGATGCTCAATGCATTTTTAGTTTCAATTTTGTTGTTCGTTGGTTTCATGTTCATGTACAGAAGCTTGGTTGGTCTGAGTAAAGAATCCACGAGAGAAACAAACTCAATCCTACGTGAGATCTTGGCAGAATTGAAGAAGCAGGCAGCTCGCTCAGACTAACTACTAATCTGTCAATCCGCCTCCTCTATCAAACGCTTCTAAAAGCAATCGAAGTTTCTCCACCTTTTCTTTCTGATGACTTGCCATTAGCTGCTCCAACTCCAACAGCAAATTTGCGTCGTGTGAAAGCGGAACAGATATTCGATCTTGTTTTGCACCCTCTAAAATTTTCACTAGGCGTGCTCTCTGATTTCCATAGACTTTCCAGGCAATCAAACTCGACTCCAGCCGGAGAGTATCACCAACCAGCTCAGATTGCGCAAAATCGCTAGCACTCACACGTTCAACCTCTTGCAAGCGATTTACTTCCTCAGAGGAAGCACCGTTCTTCTCTGCTTGCGCAACATTGCAATATGCTTCCGCAAGACGCCGTCTCAATTCACTCTGTTTATCGCAGTGCTGAAAGTACTTATCCATCGATTTCTTAATCTCATTCAGCCCCTTTTTGCTCGGCAAATAGGGCTTTCGAATCAGCGAATCGATATCTTTAATCATTTCTTGAGTGTGCGTCCGGTGAAAGACGTGGTAGCGCTGGCGCCGGGGGTGTGGTTTCCTTGAGAACGTGTTAGAGAGACGTTTCTGAGGTCTTAAGTTGAGATCTGTTTTGAGCCCAGCGGTGCGGAAGGAGTTGCTCGATCTCGCTGGTTTTCATGGAACCGATTCTAGCGAACACATCGGCAAAATACTCGATGGGGTTAATGTTGTTGCGTTTGCAAGAAACGACAAAAGAAAGGTGGATGGCAGTCGCCTTTCCTGCGGCATCAGAACCGATGAACAGAAAGTTCTTCCTGGCAAGAACAAAGTCTTTGATAGCTCTCTCGGAACCATTGTTGTCGATCTCAAGATCTGGATTCTTGAGAAATCGGGTGAGAGCAAGCCAGTGCTTGAGCGAGTACTCGACCGCCTCCATGAGCGGATTTGTAGGATTGAGAGAGTCTTTGAGTTGCAGCAAGCGTTTGTGCAATTTCTTGACCAGCGGCTTGGATTTCCGCCGCCTGATTGCAAGTCTTGCCGGCGGCGATTTGTCCTTGACGTCTCGCTCTATTTGGTAAAGCTTTCCGTAGATGTTCAAAATGATTTCGCACAGTTCGTAGAATCTTCGCCTGGCGTGCGCATTGCAACCGACTTCGGTTTTCGAACCATCTTTGAACAAAGCATCAAAACCGTTAGCTGCATCGGCTTGAACAAAACCGCTAAAGTCCTTGAAGAATGCTTTGTTCTGAGCGAACGAGAGATCCGGAGAAAAAATGAAAGCATCCAGGGGATGTTGTGCATCACCACGGCAAACAGTCATTTTGCCTTTGCGCATGGTTCCTCTTCTTATGCGATTCTGGATTTTGACAGGGCAGTCGTCGGTTTGGATGATGTTGGAAGCGAGAACTTCGCGCTTCAAGCATTCATACAGAAGTTCGATTTCTCTAGAGGCGGCGATGAACCAGTCGCCGAGGGTCGACCGGGGAATTATCGCATCTTCCCGCTTGAAGATCTTCGATTGTCGGAAATTGGGCAGTCCATCGGCGACCTTGTTAACCACGGTGTACGCCAGAAGAATTGGACCCGGAAGAGCACCCGGAATAGGCGCACAGGGCTTCTCTGCTGTGACAATGTATTGCCTGCAGCTTGGGCAGGATCTAATTTCTTGCTGGTGCTCCAGGCGTTTAATCGAATGAATTACCTTTTCGAGCTGGTACGAAAGTCTGTTGCCGACAAAGACAGTTTCCGTTATGCAATTCGGACAGATTGCATCTTCAGGCTTGACTTTATGCGGAACTGGCTGCGTAACCAGGTTTTGAAAGTGGATATGCTTTTTGTGATTCCCATTCTTTGGCGGCTTTGGCTCGACAGGAGTCGCCGCAGGAGTTGCAGGTCTTGGGTTGTGATGTTCTGTCGTTGGGCCGTAGTCTTTACGGTTCCGCTTCTTTTTCTGCACAAGCAGTTTATCGAGTTTCTCCTGAAGATCGACAAGAAGTTTGCGCAATTCGGCATTGCCGTCAAGAGCGTCCTTGAGTTGCGCGGAAAGCTCGTCGTTGCTTTTCTGGAGATGTTCGAGGACTGTGTTCAGCTTCTCTCGTTCTTTACGCTCATACGCGAACTGCTCTCTAAGCCTCAGAAGTTCTTCACGTTCGGCATCTGGCACAGCGCGTGCATCCATCGTGGTATCAAGACAATGATACCAGTTGTGGTGCTACGTTCGCGCAGATCAGAAAGAACTTATGCTGCCACCGTATGCGGTACCGTTATTATTTGGTACTTGAGAATCAGCGTCTCGTAATATATATTCTGTTTTATCGCAATTATTCTGAAAGCCGCACTGGCTGGCTTTTTTCGTGTCTGCTACCTCATTGCGGGCACTTTTGGGGTAACCTTTGCATCTTGATCTCGCCCTTCTCGGCGATATCGCTTGAAGCGTTTTACCGAGCTGGTGTCGATCCCCTCAAGAAGCATCATCAGTTGCGCGCGCTCGATTTCGCACGGTTGGTATTGCCCGTTTTCGAAACGCACTTCCGGAAATCGAAACACGCCTTCCTCCAGGCGCTTAGCGAAGATCGCGAAGCCGTCGAGGTCCCACCACAGCATTTTGATGAAGTTGCCACGCCGGCTGCGGAAGAGAAACAGTGCTCCAGAGAATGGGTCCTGGCGAATTTGGTTTTGTACCAGCCCAAACAAGCCATCAAAGGAAAGCCTCATATCGACGGGCTTCGTGCAGACGAATATTCTCACGGACGGTGAAAGATTGAACACTATCGATTCTCCAACATTTGAACCACTGAAGCCAGTAATTGCATCGAGCATCCAGGTTCCACCCGCAATGTGACGCCACCCGGCAGTGAGATTTCCAGAGGCGCAGCAACAGCTGTCGATTCCTGCACCGGCTTTGTTCGCTCCTCAACGATTCGTACTTCTGCAAAGCCAGCTGTTCTGCTGTCTGGAGTCGCAGCACTGGCTTCGAAGTTCGTCTCGCCATTGATGAATCGCTCAAGATCGCTGCGTCTGTATTTGCACAAGCGACCGACTTTCACCACAGGAAGGTTGTAGCGCTTCGTGCAGGCCCAGACAGCCAGGGTCTGTTCCAAAATTCCCAGAAACGCCGCCGCTTCCCTGCGGCTCAGCAACTCTGTACCCTGGCTCGCCTTCTTACGCGCCATCGCCGCAACCTCTTCAATTGACTGAAAAACTCTGGCAACTTCTAGCGTGGCTGTGAACCATCAACGTCGCCGGACCCTATTTAGCAAACCACGACCGCTGGCAAATTGAAACGACGGAGACTACCGGACGCACACGGTCT
>DTSE01000081.1:0-9292 GCA_012965515.1 Candidatus Melainabacteria bacterium
TCGACCTTGGGCCAAGGGGCAATAGGCGATCAACAGATAGTCCATACGACAGGCTTGGGTGTGCAGTGCGTGTTGGGAAAGGTATGGGTGGTACTCCACCTCATTACAGAAAACCGTCACATGCTGGGAAGCCTGTTCGACAAGGGAAGGCGGAAAGTTACTCAAGCCGATGTGCCGAATCTGGCCCGCCTCCTGGAGCGTTGCTGCAGGGAGACTGGGGCGAATCCGGGGCTCTACGCATCGAGGCGCCGCACTCACCGCAGAATCTCGCGCCGGCATCGATTGACGACGAACAAGTCGCACATCTAGATATGGTGCGTGTTGCGGTTTGAGAGTTGAAGGACATGCGAATCTCCGCGCGCAAAGGAAGGCAGCAGATTCCAAGTTGGCATAACCTGGGGTTGAGTTGGCAATGCCAAATATAAAAGAATTGTACAAAGACACAGAGCAAAGCGTTTGCCCGTATGGATGAAACTTCAGTAAGGAACGAGGATCCCGCGGGAGGACTGCTGCCGATAGTGCAGTAGAGTCTGAGCAGAAAAAATCAAGAAAGCGAAGACAACCCTCTTTAGAATGAATGCACAAATCGGCAGAGAAGCTAGTTTGAACGGAATCGAGCCCAAAGTGCCAGAGCACATCATGCCTGTCGTAAAAGCGATCGGGTTTATTGAAGAACGGCTAAACGAGCCGCTCGACGTTAAACAAGTGTCCGGGCATATCGGTTTTTCCGAATACTACTTTCATCGCATGTTTCTCAGCGTGCTCGGCGAATCAGTTGCTGAGTATGTGCGAAAACGCCGATTATCAGAGGCTGCGCGCAGAATGCTCGCTAAAGACGAAAAGCTCATCGAGATTGCTTTAGCCTGCGGATATGACAGCCAGGAGGCATTCACACGAGCATTCAAAACAATGTTCGGTATGACTCCAGGCGTGTTTCGCAAGCGCGGCAGAATGTCTCTGGAGAAAAAACCGGCGACTATCGACATGATGCTGCATTTGGAGGAAGGTGGTTTGACTATGCAACCTGTAATCGTGGAACACAAAGAAGAATTGGTAATTGGCATGGGCGGTAGCTTTTCCGAGAACCCTTTCTGGGAGATAAACAAACTCTGGGATAAATTCAACGAGCGAGAGAAAGAAATTCCCAACTTGAAAGGCAGCTATGCGCTCGGCGTCTGCATGCCGAAACACGACGATCTGCCTGTGAAGGAAGGCGATACCTTTGTCTATATTGCCGGTCGCCCCGTCTCAACACTGGATGACGTGCCGGAAGGTATGGTGGCAGTGAAAATCCCCGCGCGTAAATATGCAAAGTTCACGCACAAAGGGCCGCTGACGAATCTGCCCCATACGGTTAACTATATCTGGGGAACGTGGCTTCCCAAGAGCGAATACAAACACGCTCACAGTCCGGATTTCGAACTATATGATGAACGATTCGACGTCAAAAGTCTGTCCGGCGAAATCGATATCTTCGTTCCAATCGCATGAAGTCGTGCCTAAACCTAGGACTGACGCGTCAAATGAGTGTATTCCATCTGTGCTCTCAAGAATTGCAGTCTCTGCTGCAAGCGGTAAATCTCTCGTTTTGTTCCCCTTATGGGTATCATCGCGACAAAACCAACTCCATTCACGAATAAGAATGGCGTAAACGCTATGATCAGCTTAGTCATCTCATCGCCGTTGAATTCCGTGTAGGCTTTGAGTGAAAGCGAAAATCCGAAGAGATTTACACCGAGAAGCACGATGGTGTTCAAGATCAAAAGGAAGCGCTCTCTGAAGAGTGCAGACATTATCGAATTGATTTCCGCCTTTACTTTCGGCGTCATGTCGGCGAATTGAGCACGAGCAAAGAGTGGCATCTCATTTGTGCATCGCACCGGCTTCGGTTCTTCATATGGACCGCGTGCTCTTTGCGGCATTGCCATTACGTTTCCGCACTGCCCGCAAAATTTCGCCTGCGATTCGATCGGCTCATTACATTTACCGCATCGAAGAGCGCGAAATGCATTTGCCAGTTCTGCTTTGTTTATCGAAGAAGCACTAGTCACGGCTTTGTGACCCGTTTGAAGTCGGAGTATTAGTCAATGAATTCATAATAGGCCTGACGGCAAAAAAGTGTGCGTAATTTAATGGTCACCACCAGCAAAGAGTGGGGATCTTACGTAGTTTCCGTAGCTGCCGGGTCTCTCTAAACCAGAGTGCGCAGTCTTGCTGCCGCTCTTATAAGCTTTATGGCTCCACCTGGGTTGAATTTCCCTTCGGTGAAGACTTCCTTCATTACGACCTGAGAAATCATGCTGCTGTCTCTCATGGCGATGCGCTGAGCAAACGGCATAGCCGCATCAACAAAGTTGAAATCAGGGTTGATAACCAGCGCCACGCCTTCAAGTGTGAGCAGTGCACGCATCACGTAAGTGAATTCTGTAGGCAATTTAAATGGATAGCGATAGCAGACGTCGGAGAAATCAAACAGCACTTTGCGGAATTGCACACGGTTCAAGCCTTCCGAAAAACGCGAATTGATAATCGGCGTGAGCTCAGCTGCAAGCGCTTCTCGGTCAACTCCTTCTTCCAGGAAGCCCATCCCGATGAAATCATCGACCAAAGCCAGATAGTCTCTCTGAATTACATGGATAAATGAATTGACCAGGTGTTGCTTCAATTCATTGCTCAAGCGCCCCACCATGCCAAAATCGAAGATACCGATGCGGCCATCAGGCATGACACGCATGTTGCCCGGATGCGGATCGGCATGGAAAAACCCATCTTCCAGCAATTGTTTGAGATAGAAATTGGCGCCGATTTTGGTCAACTCGGCCCTGTTGAATCCTTGCTTTTCGAGCGAATCTACATCCGTCACTCTCGTGCCAGGAACAAATTCGATTGTCAGTACACGTCTGCCTGTAAGACGCCAGACAATGCGCGGGATATAGATGTTTGGATGATTGCGAAAATTGTGCCGGAATCGATCTGCATTTCTGCCTTCGCGGATATAGTCTATCTCTTCAAAAGTCGTGCGCGCAAACTCGTCGTTGACCGATGGCCAATCTGTGTGACGGCAAAGGCTGGGATACTTCATCACTTCGTCTGCAACGGCACCGAGCACTTGCACGTCGTGTGCCAGTCTCTGTGAGAGATCCGGACGCTGAACTTTTACTACCACTGAGCGCCCATCTTTGAGCGTCGCTCTGTATGCCACAGAAAGCGAGGCTGCAGCAATCGGCTCTGCATCAAAATGAGCATAAAGCTGTTCAGGTGGTGCACCTAATTCTCGGATGATCGTCTCTCGAGCGATAGCGTAAGGAATGGGTTTTACTTCTTCCTGTAATTTCGCCAATTCCAACATGGCCGGAAGTGGCAACAAATCGGCGCGGGTTGAAAGAGTCTGCCCGATTTTGATAAATGTAGGACCCAGGTCGTGCAGCCGTTTCAAAAGCCAGGCGCCCAACAGGCGATACTCTTCATACTTCTCGTCGCTCAGAACGGCATTTTCGATGTCCGAGCCGTCCTTAGATGTACGCTCGAATTCGTCCATGTGATAGCGTGCAAAACCGTGCACCGCTCTGATGATCACCCAGACGATCGGGAACACTCTCAGGGCTTCTTTCCAGCCTTGCAACTTATAGATACGCACGAAGACACGCACTGTCGACTTGACCAGTGCCCATTTCGTGACGTCGCGGAAGCTTTCTCTGACTGGATTGAAATTGCGTTCGGCCGCCGAACCAATAGCCGGAGCAGGACCGGCATCGACCTTGGTGCTGGCGATTTCTGGAGGCTTTTCTGTAACTTGTGCTTTCACTTAGGCGAACGACTTCACTTGATACCCTTGACCTCTAGTTTAAAGGCTGTTTCTCTGTTGTCAGCAGCTCGAAGACATAAATTAAAGTTCTACTGACCAGCTTAAAACCCGCTCACCATCAGCCTCACATCCAAGGGCACCCGGTCTTGGTCGACAAGAGGAGCTGAAACGACTGGCAGGCACAGCCTTTTGAGTAATTCTTCACTTGTTGCATACCGTTACTTGTCTGACTTTTGAAAAAAGACCGTTAACGGTCTTTTTTCCGGCAAGTTATGCGCGCCAGGGCGCAAAAAAGGCTGGAAATGCTCGCCAGTAAGGTTTAGCGGCGATTCAGCGCTTCGTATTGTTTGGAGATGATGTCTTTGATGCCCTTATCGGCAAGCGCCATCAAGTCTCCTAGCTTTGCCGTATCGAATGGCTTTGTCTCGGCGGTCATTTGCAGTTCCAAAATCTTGCCGGATTCAGTCAGCACGATGTTGCTGTCCATTTCGGCTTGCGAATCTTCAGAATAGTTGGGATCGAGCAGAAGCTGCCCTTTTACCTGGCAGATACTTACGGCTGCCAGGTGTTCGGTCAAGGGAAGTTCGTCCCAGAGCCCTTCTTTGCGTAGCTTTGTCAGCGCATCATGCAAGGCGAGGAAGCCTCCGCAGATACTGGCCACGCGGGTTCCACCGTCAGCTTGGAATACGTCGCAGTCGATGGTGATTGTGCGCTCGCCCAATGCACGCCGGTCTACGACCGTTCTCAAACAACGTCCGATCAGACGTTGAATTTCATTTGTACGGCCGGAAGGCTGTCCCCTGGTCACTTCGCGCGCAGAGCGCACCAGTGTCGAGCCTGGCAAAAGGGAGTATTCAGCCGTTATCCAGCCCTCACCTTTGCCGATGAGGAAGGCAGGAACGCGCTCCTCAATCTTCGCCGTTGTAAAAACCTTTGTGTCACCGAATTCCACTAATACCGAACCGTCGGCATTCTTAGTGAAATTGCGGGTGAACTTTACTTGTCTGAGCTGATCCCATTGTCTGTTGTCGCGCCGCCGGAACATTCATTGCTCGCTTTCTTATTAGTGGATTCCGTTATCTCAGCACTTAAGGCTGGGACTCTTTTCTCCTGGCACGCGAGTCATTATCGGTTATTGGCAAGATGAAGATCAGGTCCTCAGACGGCTAAATCTGAGTTGTCTGACTTCGGCTGTTCCCTTAAGAATGAACTGTTTGCCCGGGACGACCTTAAGGTCAGTAAAACTGAACTGTATGTCATCAGATCTTTTACCCCAGTTCGACAGTCCGTTCACCTTATTCACAAGTAACTTGGCAATTTCCGGACTTAAAGTTTGTCCGTTCGTACTCACTTCTGTGTCCTGCATCTCCACCCAGCCGTCCTTAAGACCCAATTTCGCTTTGATCGCGACCGGGATAGGAACACCCACCTGACCGATTCCGACCCGGGTAAGCAGGTTCATGTTTACAGAATTGGCTTTACTCAGTTTTATATCGCCCTGGGTGAGGCTGAAGCCGATATTCCCGCCTACTTGTCCAAGCAGGTTGGCCAGCATGCCGCCCGACTTGGTGGCTGAATAAGAGAGCCTGTCGAGAGTGCGGGGCGAATTGATGAAGCGATTGAGACTGTCTTGTGAAATCGTCGCTGATACTTGCGCTTGAGCGGGAGTAGTAAAGCGGAGAATCTTGTGATTGAGAAGGATGCCGGTGTCGAAATTCAGATCTCCGGCGGTCGACATAACCAGATTGTCGATTGTGAAGTCCTGGAAGGTGCCGCCATTCACATTTATGTCGAGCGACTTGAGAATGCCTTCATTTAGATCGAGATTGCGCGCCGTGAGGTGCAATTGCTTCGCTGCACCATCCAAGAACTGGCCGTCTTCCATGTCGATATCCAGCTTGCCGAAGCGCCCTGAATTGATATCAACAAAGGATATCGGTGGTGCCATAATCGGACCCTGATTATTGAGCGCAGGCTGTCCGAGCGCTTGATTGCCGGTGGCTTTGCCGAATGCATCTTTGATCGCTTGCGCCGGATCGACACCTTTGAGCTGTTGAGCTTGATTTGCTCCGGGGAACGCTTCGCCGGGATTCTGACCGTGTGCTGCTTCGAGGTTGAACGATAACGCCGCAAAGGCAGCCAAAGCCAAAGACATGGCTAGAGGTCGTTTGTATCTGCTCATGCCTGCATGCCGCGTTGCGGTGCTGGAGTAGACCTGCATGTTCTCATCTCCTCGATTGCAAATGTATAAAACTCAGCGCTGTAAATGATATATGACCGCGCAAGAATGGGCCCGCGACCTGACCCCTTTTAGCATTCTATGGATGCGTATTCAATCGAACGCATCCATAGAGTGAAGAGACACTCAATTGAAACTTTTGTTCCGCATAGTAAAAGCCACCACGAGCACTGTGTCTGGTGGTGGCAAGTACAGTTTTACGATCAACCGTCCCTTTGAAGGGGACACCAAACTACGGGGTGGTTGTAGCTGTGCTGGTGCTGTCAGTCGTTGTTGCGGTTGTCGTGGTGGTAGTGGTGGTGGCGGTGCTAGCTGCATCCGGGGTGGTGGTTGCAGTGCTGGTTGCATCTGGTGTCGTGGTCGAGGTCGTGGTGCTCGTCGTCGACGAACTTTCTGTGCCACCGCTGCAAGCTGACAGAGAAGCCACTAGTACCAAACTGGCTGCTGCCAAAGCGATATTTCTGTAAGTCATAAAACTGAATCGTCTCCTTTTAGCTGACTACGTTATCTCGAGGACTCTTCAAAGGGGCAATAGTAATACATATGCCAACCTGAAACGGCCGAATTCTAACAGGTAAATAGTAGCTGATCAAATTGAATTCGTGTGTTGTAAATTCGCTTGAAAACGCTCAATCAATTGCCGCACTTGCGTTTACGTAAACCACTTTGATGTCATTATTTGGAAAGAATTGTGACGCTTGACTTCGAGATATTTCTCTTGTGGATAAAAAAACTCAATAACAGGCTGCTTTTAGCGTTTTAGCAGTGAGTGGCCGTTCATTTCTGGCGGTTTTTCAATGCCCATCAACTGCAAAACAGTAGGCGCAACATCAGCAAGAGTTCCATCTTCCAAATGCCAGCCTTTATTAGACGTCCCATTGGCAGTCCCGTTTCTGCCTGAGAAATCAGCCACCACAAATGGTACCGGGTTAGTCGTGTGCGCTGTATGCGGTTCGCCAGTATTCAAGTCGATCATCTGCTCTACATTTCCGTGATCGGCAGTCACCAATAGGATGCCACCGGCTTCTTGCGTAGCCTGCAACAGTTCACCGAATGCGCGATCTACAGAGTCTACCGCTACCACTCCCGCTTCCAATATGCCTGTGTGTCCGACCATATCCGGATTGGCAAAATTGAGAACGATAAACGGATATTCGCCGCCTCTTATAGACTGGCACGCCAATTCGCAAACTTTAGGAGTTTGCATTTCGGGGGCGCGATCGTAGGTTGCAACTTTGAGAGACGGCACCAAAATTCTGCTTTCACCTGGCTCTTCTCGTTCTCTTCCGCCATTGAAGAAGTATGTGACGTGCGCATACTTTTCTGTTTCGGCGATATGCAACTGCTTCAAACTCTTGCAGGAAAGCAGCTCGGGAAGCGTGTTCGTAATATCTGATGCCGGCAGTGTCTCCGGCGAAAATGCGATCGGCAATTTTAGCGAGGAGTCATACTCCGTCATGCACGCGTAATAAATCTCCGGCACCACCGGACGCGGGAAATCCTCGAAATCTTTCTGCGTCATCACTCTACTTATCTGCCGCACACGATCCGGTCGGAAATTGAAACAGATCATGCTGTCGCCGCTTTTCACAGGGCGAGGAGTAATTATTGTCGCTTCGACGAATTCATCTCCTTTGTCCTTTTCGTAAGAGTTCCGCACTGCATCTTGCGCACTGGCTGCGGTTTCTCCTTCACCCAAGACAATCGCGCGCCAAAATTTCTCGACGCGATCCCAGCGCTTGTCTCGGTCCATCGCATAATATCTGCCGCACACTACGCCGATTTTACCGATGCCCTGTAGTTTTTCTTCCAGCTCACGCATGAAGCGTAACGCCGATCTAGGGGGTGTGTCTCTGCCGTCCAGGATTGGATGCACAATCAATTCTTTGACGTTGCGGCGCTTTGCCAATTCGATCAAACCGTCCAAATGATCGGGACTGGAATGCACACATCCGTCCGAGACAAGCCCAAAAATATGCAGCGCCCCGTTGTGCTCTTGCGCATATTCGATCGCGTTTGTCAGCACCGGATTAGTGAAAAAAGAACCGTCCTGAATGGTGCGGCTGATGATTGTCAGTTTTTGAACGACCGATCTGCCCGACCCGATTGTCAAATGCCCGACTTCCGAATTGCCCATCAAACCTTTCGGCAAACCAACGGCTTCACCCGATGCGTCCAGTCTGCTATTGGGAAATTCTGAGAGCAATCGCGCGTAGTTCGGCGTTTTCGCCAATTTGACCGAATTGCCTTTCGTCTCCGGTGAAATTCCCCAACCATCCAAAACCAAAAGCGTTACGGGTCCCAACTTGCGCCTCACTTATATATGTGTGCAACTGCAACGAAAAATGGCGGCATTAAGCCGATTTGGTCTTTCCCGAAGGGAGAGCCAGGCTCAGCGCCTCGACAATCGTACTGCACAGCGACGATGTAATGTACATACAGATAAAATATATATGTCGCCACGGATAAGATTTATTTGTGTTTTCTGTGTATCTTTGGAGGCTGTTCGGATTAACGACCATCTTTTGAAATACAAATAAAGTGATGTCTGACGTAACCAGTCAAGACAATACAAAAAAGAAGAGGCAGAGCGAGCGCGCCGAAAGGGTGGACACTGCTTGCACTTCTCAGGCGTCGCAGTCATCGAGTCCGCCCAGTTCGCCCAGTTCGTCCAGCTCATCAAGTTCGCCTGGTGCATCCAGCGCTGCAAATACTTCGCAATGGATTGCTGAAGTAAGCCACGAGCTGCGCCTGCCGATTGCAAACGTGAGCTTGCTTGTCGAAACTCTTTTGGATGGCGGATTGGAAGACCCACAGGTGGCGCGCCGCATGCTCGAACGCGCCAAGCAGGAATGCGACCGCCTGCAAAGTCTCGTCAATGATTTGCTGTCTGTGGAAAAACTTTCCGAAACGCGCGAACAGATACCGCGCGAATGGGTGGATCTGGAAAACCGCGCTCAGTATGCGCTCGAGTCCACTCAAAAGCTGGCAAAAGCGGGCTGTGTGCAGGTCAAGGTTTCCGTTGAACCAGGTTTTCGCATATATGCAAACGCACCCCAAATCGATCAGATTTTGCTGAATCTCTTGGAAAATGCCGTCAAATTCACGCCCGAGGGTGGGATAGTTACGATCAAATCGGGTGCTCCCGGCTGTTTCTCCGTCAGTGATACAGGTATTGGCATGCCTGAATCGGAGATACCTAAAATTTTCGCCCGCTTCTATCGCATCGACCGTTCGCGCAGCAAGGG
>DTSE01000081.1:9307-16246 GCA_012965515.1 Candidatus Melainabacteria bacterium
ATATTCTTGATCTGCACGATGCTAAGATAAATGTTCAATCGAAAGAGGGGGAAGGCTCCACATTTACCCTGGAGTTCCCCGGTCCACGCTTGGGCAGCGGAGGCTAGGAAAACGAAATGAGCAAAGCGCCCTTAAAAGTTATGTTGATTGATGATGACGAGACAATTCTCGATACTCTTCAATTTAATTTGAAGCGACATGGATTTGAGACATTCACTTTCAAGAACGGCAAGCATGCACTCGCAGAATTCGACGAGAAGAACCCCTCTCTCGTCATCATCGACTGGATGCTGCCTGATCTCGTCGGTCCGGAAATCTGCAAGCTGATTCGTTCTCGAACATCCGACGTTCCGATTCTCATGCTCACCGGTCGTGCTCGACCTGATGATGTCGCTGAAGGATTGGCGAGCGGCGCCGATGACTATTTGGCCAAACCGTTCAGTGTGGTCGAGCTGATGGCGCGCATCCAAGCGCTTCTTCGCCGCAGTTTGAAAGACACTGCCGCCGGCAAAGGTGCGGGCAGAATTACCGTCGGAGAGCTGGTTCTCGATGACGATGCGAAGCAAGTGACGCATAAGGGAAAACCAGTTGACCTTTCGCCGAAAGAATTTTCCCTGCTCAGAGTCTTGATGAAGAATGTGGGCAAAACTCTCTCCACTGAGACTTTGCTAAATAAAGTCTGGGGCGCGGACTTCCAGGGCGACACCAAAACGGTTGCCGTGCATGTCCGCTGGCTCAGGCAAAAACTCGAAGGAGACCCAAAAAATCCGACTTTGTTGGAAACTGTCCATCGCTCAGGATATCGGTTGAATGAGACGGGATAGGGCACCGGATTCGGTGCTGAGAACGCGGTGGACGTCGATAGTCGAAGTTGTTTTGATTTAGAGGAAAGAAAGAGTGACAGCCGAAGCGATAACCTTACTCAAAGAAGATGTGCTTTCTCTGGGGCGCATGGTTGATAACACCGTCGATATGGTGACCAACCTTTTGAAGCAAGAAGACTCTGCGCGGCTTGAGGAAGTTGAAGACCAGGAGAAGAAGATCAACGAATGGTCGCAAGATATTGAAGAGAAGTGTTTGGAACTTCTCATTGAAAAGGACAATCTAAGCGCCAAAGACGTTCGCACTCTGGTTAGCTGCACGCTCATTGTTTCAAAACTCGAGCGCCTCGGAGACCATGCCAACCGCGTAGCACGCATTGCTTCATGGGCTCGCGAAGAGGAAATTGAAGTTCCTGAAGAATTGCCACAAATGTGCGCAGTCGTTCATCATATGATGCAAGACGCGCTGCTCACTTTTGTCACGAATGATTTGAACAAAGTTACTGAAGTGCTTCAGAAAGACAATCAAGTCAACTACTTGCACGATGTGATGTCGAAAAGACTGCTTTCCAAACTGGGAGAACAAGAGCAAGCGACTGCACACATGGGTGCACAATTCTTGTTTTGTGCACGGTTTATAGAACGAATGGGCGACCTTTGCACTTCCGTGGCCAAGCGCGTTTACTTCATCAATACCGGCAAACGACTTTCGTCACGCAGCCCGGCGGCGGACAGAGGATAGTAAAGTGCCAGTAATTGTTGTCGCCGGCGAAGAAGAATTTGAAGTCTCGAGAAAAGTCGCAGACTACAAAGCTAAATTGCTCGATCCTCAATGGGCGCAGTTCAATTTCTCAAGGTTGGAAAACTGCGATCTGACGGAGATTATCGACGCCGCTGCTACGCTTCCTTTTGGCATGGGCAACAAAGTAATTCTCATCGACAGATGTGAACTGTTCACCAAAAAGCGCGGCAAAGAAAAAGACAGCAAGAAAGAAGATGCGTCCGCTTCCAGCAAAGACAAGCAGTTGGAACTCCTGGCTGCGGCATTGAAAAATGTCGCACCGAATACGTACATCATTTTTTCGTGCCCTTACAATTTTGATTCGACGCTGAAAACTTCGAAAGCCGTAAAGCCTGTCTGTACGCTGGAAGAATATCCAAAAGAGAAGTATTACAGTGGTTCTGAAAATCCTAAGCTGAGTACCTGGTGCAATAAAGAAGCGAAGCGCTTCGGTGCCACCATAGACGATGCGGCGATATACTACTTGCTCGACAGTTTTGAAGCGGATTTGCGCAGCGTTTCTGCTGAAATTCAAAAAGCGGCCGTCAGTATCTTGCCGGCTACTCACATAACCCATCAGACAGTCATTGGGCTCAGTCCGCATCATTCGCACGTTTTCACTCTGGCTGAAGAATGGATAAGCGGTAAGACCGGCCAGGCACTAGTGAGCTGCCAGGAAATTTTGTCACGTCAAAGTGCTATGCCGGTGATTGCCCTTTTGCAAACTTTCCTGAGCAAGTGGATTCATATGCGCGCCCTGGTAGACAATATCAACTCTTCGCTTCCCGGCGGACCAGGGCTGAACCGGCGTGAATTGCCGATGTCCGAGATGGCTAAAAGAATCGCTAATGAACTTGGTCAGCGTTCCACTTTTATTGTCGAGCGCGATCTGCGCAATATCTCTAAGCACTCGCTGGACTCTCTGGTGGCAAAAAGGGAGAGACTGACTCAAATCGAGTATCTTGTGAAAACTGGGCAAATGCCTGAAGCGCAGGCCTTGGAATCTTTTATCGCCAGTTGAACGAATCTGAATAAGCGCAAATTTTAATCAGCTGAGAAACTATAAGAAGCTACAAGGAAAACACACGGGAGCCGAAACACAGTATGCATGGCGAGAGATATGACGTCGATGAAATGACTTCCCGAGACATGTGGCGGATTTTTCGCATCATGTCGGAACTGGTGGAAGGGTTTGACGAGTTATCTAAGATACCGCCTGCGGTGTCGATATTCGGAAGTAAAAACAGCAAGCCCGGCGACAAAGAATATGAGATTTGCCGCACTATCGCGCAGAAGCTTGCCGAGCGGAATTTCGCGGTCATTACCGGCGGTGGACCCGGGATCATGGAGGCTGGAAACAAAGGCGCATACGAAGCCGGCGGCGTCTCAGTCGGTCTTGGAATTGATATTCCCGGCGAGGGTAAGGACAACAGATATCAAACAGTCCCGCTCGACTTTCACTACTTCTTCGTTCGTAAAGTGATGTTCGTCAAGTATGCTGTCGCTTTCATCATGATGCCTGGCGGGCTCGGCTCTCTGGACGAACTGTTTGAAGCTGCCACTTTGATGCAAACAGGAAAGATCAAGCGTTTCCCGCTCTATCTGGTGGGCAGTGATTTTTGGAAACCATTGCTCGATTGGCTGAGTGGTCCGGTACTTGCCAAAGGTTTTCTCCGCCAGCAAGATCTCGACTTGATGACTGTCATCGATGATATTGACGAGCTTGTTGAACAGATTTCCTACTGCAAAATCGATTTGGAGCCAGGAGTGAAAGCTATGCCGGTAAGGGATTATTAAACCTGTCTCTACAACAATTGCACTTTGCTACTCGCCTAATTAAGGAATGTGGTAAAAGTTCGAGCCTTTCAAGATCTTCCACATATAATCCGCAATTGAGCCACTTTTCAGAGGCCGGCACGATGTCGTTGCACCCTTGAAAAAGTGTCTGAGTAAAGTTGGGAGGAAGGTCCTTGAAGATTGCTGTTTGCGTAAAAGCGGTTCCTGATACGGATGCCAAGATCGCCATCGCCGGCGACAAGAAGAACATTGATTTCACCGGTGTTCGCATCGTCACAAGCCCCTACGATGAGTTCGCCATCGAGGAAGCGCTCAAGTTGAAAGAAAAGCATGGCGGAGAAACGACAGTTTTTTCTGTCGGCGGCGCTGAAGCTACGGATGTATTGCGCGACAGCTTGGCACGCGGTATCGATACCGCGGTGCATATCCAAGATGAAGAATTCGCCAATCTCGGACCACTCGGCACAGCCAAAGTTTTGGCAGCAGCCCTCAAGGACGGTGGATTCGACGCTATCTTCTGCGGACAGCAAGGTGTAGGCGGCGACAACAACCAGGTTCCGGCAATGCTTGCTGAATTGCTCAACCTGCCGCAAGCCACGATCATAGTCAAATTGGAAATCGACGGAAACAAATTCAAAGCTGAAAGAGAAATCGAAGGTGCTCACGAATTTGTCGAAGGAAGCTTGCCTGCAGTATTCAGCACCCAGAAAGGTTTGAACGAGCCACGTTATCCTTCCATCAAAGGTGTAATGGCTGCCCGTCGCAAAGAAATCGCAGTGAAGAACGCTGAAGCGCTCGGCATCAAAGGAAAGTTTGCTGCCGATGTTCGCAAGATCAAAGTCAAAGAGATGATGTTGCCGAAAGAAAGACCAGTAGGCCGCAAGCTCGACGGCGATGTAGATGCGCAAGTCAAACAGCTGCTCGATCTTTTGAGAACGGAAGCGCGAGTTATTTAACGCGCAATTCAGGTGATGCGCGGCGTCGCCTCATAAACGGGTTTTCTTACAAACAGAGTTTTTAGGAGAAGAGAGATGGCAGAAGGAATTCTAGTTTTCATCGAACAGCGCAACGGACAAATTCGCAAAGCGAGTTTGGAAGCGCTTTCTGAAGCGTACCGCCGGATTGCGACAGTAGGTGGCAACGTGACCGCGCTCATCGTCGGCAAGGATGTAAAATCGTTGGCAGGGAATCTGCCCAAGTATCATCCGCACAAAGTCCTCGTTGCTGATAGCGCAGACTTTGAAAAGTATTCGACAGAAGCTTACGCAGCAGCTTTGGTCGAAGGCATCAAGAGCGTTTCGCCGAAGTATGTTTTCGCTGCCAACACCAACATGTCCAAGGACTTGATACCGCGTGTAGCGGCACGTTTGGATGCTCCTTGCGTATCTGACGTTACCGAGTTCGAAGTCGAAGGCAATAACTTGCAGCCTAAACGCCCGCAGTATTCGGGTAAGGCTTACACCGTATACGAGTTCAACTCCGACCTGGCTTTCATGACTTTGAGATCGAATGTTTTTGCCATTCAAGAAAGCAGCAACAACGTCAATTGCCCGATCGAAGATCTGGCAGTTAGCATTGGCGAAGTCAGAGCCAAAGTGACTGAAACCCACGCATCGGCAGGCAACAAGATCGAACTCAGCGAAGCCTCTATTATCGTGGCAGGCGGACGCGGAATCAAAGGACCAGAAAACTGGCCGGTACTGCAAAATCTTTGCGATCAACTCGGCGCAGCTCTCGGTGCTTCAAGAGCAGTTGTCGACGCCGGCTGGATCGATCACCAACACCAAGTCGGTCAAACCGGTAAAACAGTCAGCCCGCAGCTCTACATCGCTTGCGGAATCTCCGGCGCCATTCAGCACTTGGCCGGCATGAATTCGTCGAAGGTAATTGTTGCCATCAACAACAATCCGGAAGCAGAAATCTTCAAGCATGCTACTTATGGCATCGTTGGTGACTGCCTCGAAGTCGTACCCAAGCTGACTGAAGAAATCAAGAAAATGAACTCCAATAACTAATTCGGTTGTTGGTGAGAATTTCGAGAAGCGCTTCCTTTCTGCGAAGGAAGCGCTTTCAGTATGGAGCGGCCGCGCTCCGGTCTTTGCCGGTGGCGCACACGCCGTAACCATGTAAGTGATGCGGCTCCTGCAGGAGCGCATGCACGTGCACTACAGTGTTACTTCCATTGAAACATCTGTCCGTCTTTGCCTGGCACCGCAGTAGGAATTTGCGGTGCTGGCGCGGGCTTCTGTTCGCTAGGAGTATGGCTGTAATTTCGCGTGTACAGGTTGGTTCCGACTGGACTTAGATGGTGCTTGCCGTCTTTGTGTTTTTCTTGCAGCAAGCTTTTGAGATTGTCGGCGCTCTTTTGAATTTCCGTCGGTGGGCGCTTGTAATAGCCGCCAAATCCGCCTGAGCCCTGGTTGTTTTCATACTGTTTGCTCAGTCCGTCCAGATATTTAGCCAGCTCGGGCGGAACCTCACCTTTTTTCTGAGCCATCCACCACGGCACGTTGCCGCCCGCCAATCGTTTGCCGGCGTTTGACTGGCCCTGACCGCCTTGTTTGTCCAGGGTAGCCAGAGCTCGCTCCATTGCGGGGTCAAGTCTTGGCGCTGCCTGTTCCGGAGCTTTCCTCGTAAGGCCTTGTCCTTGCGCATCCACATCGAGATAGTCGAGTGCCTGCTTGGCGAACTTACCTACCTGTCCCGAGGGATCAAGCGCGTACGTAATTCGAAATTCGCGCACTGCCGATTCCATTTGTTTCAAATGCACGCAGCAATTGCCCATGTAATAGTGCAGCGTAGGATTGTTGAATTCGGTGGGCATAGCCGCACCGAGGTTGCCTGCAGCGGCGGCAAAATCACCGTTGCGGTAGTCTTGAATCCCTTGCAGGAGGAACTTATTGACCGCAAGAGCTGGGGCGAGCCCCGAAGCTGCAAAAAGCAAGCAGCCGGCAATCAGCGCCACCGTAGCTTTCTTCGGTCTTACTTGTGTTCGTCCGGCTCTCATTTATTGGCTCCGAGTGCTTCTCTCATCTTACAGCTCTATTCAGTGATGAAGTTTGAAATGGTCGTTCGCGAGATCTTTAGAATGCCCAGGCAGGGACCAAAACCGGTTCCAGGCGCCCACATTACTTTTCCCGATACTTGAGTGTATTTCTCGCAATCGGGGTTGCCGCCTATGATTTGTGGCCAGCAGTAGTTTGGCTCATCGCGCTGCTCGTGTTCGTCAACGATCAGTTTGTCTATTCCATCAAACATGATTGGCGAGTTCATCCATGCTTCGGGAAGTGGCTGTTGGGGATCGTATGGCGCGATTTTTATTTTGGGATCGGTTTTGTCCTGACTGCTGTATACCGGATAAATTATGTAAGCAGGTGCCGGGGGAACCTTCTGCAGCATCCCCATTAATTCTCCCATCGTGTAGTCATGCTTGATTTCTTTGATGCGCTGTAGCATCCGTTCATACTGCTCCTGGTGGTTACCCGGGAGCGCATTCATGGAACCCAGTAATGTACCTGACTTATACTCATTTCCTAGCGG
>DTSE01000082.1 GCA_012965515.1 Candidatus Melainabacteria bacterium
CAGTGCAAGCGTCGAAGGAAATTTCATAGACATGAGATTAACCCGTTATTGAAGATGTTTGAACAAGCCGACGCCCAGTCCGAGCGCGGCGCCTACACCAGCCGTCTTGGCGATTGTGCCGCGTCGGCGCGAACCGGCCCAACCGAGACCACCGCCGACAAGCGTACCTGTGGCGACGTCACGAATGATGGGATGGCGTTTCATGGTTGTGCTGGAGCGAACCAGTCCTACACCGGCACCGGTTCCGGCACCAATGGCGCCACCACGCAACACTCCACGTCCAGTCACCAAACCGGTCAAAGCGCCTGCGCCGGCGCCGACTCCGGCACCGATCGTTGCAGCTTTGACCTTAGGATGTCTCTGGAAATAAGTTCTATTATCTTTTACATACACTGTTCTTGTTTGATAAACAGTCCGCGGCGCTGGTTGGGCTACGGGACGGTAGTCGTAGCGCGGTGTTTGGGGCGGCGTCAATCTAACGGAACTGGTGGTAGTAGCTTTTGTAGCAGCAGTGTTGTGGGTAGCAGAACCCATCAACATAGTTGTTTGAGCTATCGCCGGAACTGCAGCTTGCAATGAAAGAAGGCAAGATGCACTAGCGATGACTCCTTTGAACGTCTGACGTTTCATACGCACTTCCTCGGGCAAATGGCGCAGTCTTAAGAGAATCTCTTAGGAGGACTACTTGAGAGTGTTATATACGCCCAGTCGGGGACAACCAACCCAGTGACGCTGGAGGGACGTGCAAGTTCCCACTTTTGCGCGCAGGTTAAAAATTTGTAGCAGCACGGAGCACGAGCAGACATGCCGCTTTGCAATCGCAAAGACAAAATTTGTTTGTCAGTTTCAAGAAGGTCCGGCGGTTGCCGCGGCTCTCTGACTGATTTCGTGAACCGCCCGGGCAAGCTCGTTTACCTCAGATTCGGTATTGAAATAACCGAAGCTCAATCGAACTAATCCCGCTTCGGTCGTACCGAGCGTTTCATGCGCAAGTGCCGCGCAGTGCAGACCTCCGCGCGCTGCAATGTTGAATTCCTTGTCCAATGCATCGACAACTCGATCGGCTGTCATACCGGGCACGGCGAATGAAACATTGGCCACACGCGGGATGATCGAACCGCTATTATTGACATTGCCTGGAGAATATACGCGAACATTGTTCGATGCATTTAGAAATGAAATGAACGCATCGCTCAATCTGATTTCGTGTTGAAGGATCACATCGGCGCCGACACTTTCCACGAAGTCTACGCCCGCTCCCAGTGCCGCAATAGCTGGTCCTGCAGCTGTGCCAGGCTCCAACCGGTCGGGATAGACAACAGGCATGTTCAAATCCTCAGAAGCGGAACCTGTGCCACCGGCAATCAGCGGCTCCAGGTCGTATTCTTTAGAGACGTGCAGCAAACCCAAACCAGGTTGTCCGAATAGTCCCTTATGTGCAGATGCGCACCAGAAGGAGATTCCGGGGTGGATCAAATGTTGCTTCTCCAGTCCGGCGGTTTGTGCGGCATCGACAAGAAGCGGTGTACGAGCCACATGACAGCTGGCAGCGACAGCACCAATATCAATTGCTTCTCCAGTCACATTGCTGGCGTGCATGGTAGCGACAAGACTGGGACGCACTTCATTCAGCAGGCGCCGCAGCTCTGCAACTGAAAAAATTTTGCCCGGCTCATAGGGCAGCTTGACTATTTGCAGGTCAAGCTCTCGTGCCAAACGCGTCAATGGGCGCATCAGGGCATTATGTTCGAGAGACGAGATAAGAACAGAGTCGCCGCGTTTGAGATGAGCGTTCTGACCAGTCGCTGGATTCGGTCGGCAGAGCCCGCTCAAAACCATATTTAGCGAATAGGTGCACCCGGGTGTAAAGATCAACCGCTCGGATTCGCGGATTTTGAGAAACTTTGCGACCTTTTCCCGGATCTCGAATACCTGCCTGGCGGAGTCAAGTGCCATCTTGTGAGCGCCCCGCCCTGGATTGCCCGCATGCCGGAAATATTGGTCGGCAGCATTGTACACACCCTCCGGCTTGGGGTAGCTGGTGGCGGCATTGTCCATGTAGATAAGCTGGGAGGTAGCGCCCTCTGGGTTCATTTTCAAACAATGCAAGGTGCAGAACTGCCATGCTAGCATTTCTAAATTCAACCAATACTTCTGCTTTGAAGAATCGAGCAAAAGAAGAATTGACAAGCGAGGCAAGTATGCGACGCCGGCAATTTCAAAGCTTCAAAGTTGAAAAGTTCGCGTCGCGGAAGGGCAGCGCTCTGGCAATCGTCCTTTTAGCCAGCCTGGCGTCCGGATGTGCATTGGGCGGCAATAGTGGCGAAGGGAAAAACGGCTGGTTCAGCGCATTTGCAGCGATGACGGGTGCGCCTTCACTCGATCAAATCGTTGAAAAGCTAGGAAGTGAGCCGCCCCAGGCTACAAGCGACAAGCTGAAAGAACTAATCGAGCACCCAGGAGTCAGCCAAACAACAAAGCAGGAGGCTAGCTACGTGCTCGCCAAACTGCTCAAGAAAGATTGGAGCCCGGTTGGCATCAGCGGACAAACGGATGAAACCTATACGACCATGCTCGGTCTGTTCAAAAACGCTGCCAAATATGCGCCTCTTAGCCAGCGTGCCAGCAAACATATTTTGGAAATTGCTACAAAAGCAGCTGACGACGCGCAAATTCGTGAATGCCTGCGAGTTCTAAAAGCAACGGCAAAGACGCCGGAAGATAAGGCGTATGCCGACTACACGCTTGCGCAGACGGTTCTCAAAGCGGGCGAATATGAATCCGCCATGCAGCTTTTTCAGTTAGTGAAACAAGAAGCGCCGACAAGCAAATACTCTTATGGATCGTCTTACTACATTGCCGACCTGACTCTCAAGACCACACCGGCTCCAACGCAAGAAGCGGCGGATCAAGCCATCGCGCTCTTGAAAGACTATCTAAAAAATGCGCCCGACGGACGCTTTGCCCCAGAGATAGCGGGACGTCTCGAAGCGCTAGCGGCCCAAGGTACGATTCAACTAATTCCGGCAGACTATGATCTCCTAGCAAAAGCCTATTACAACTTCGGCAATTGGAATGGTGCTCTGAAAGCCTGGGAAAGAGCCGATTCCGGTAAAAACCTCTTTCTGCGCTCAATAGCTCTCAGTCACGTAAATCGACACGACGATGCACGCGCGACGCTCATCCAGGCGATCAAGAACGATCCAAACAGCCGTTCTTATTCGGCAGCTGGAGCTGTCTTAAGTAACCCACTCACCAAAGCTCAAGCATCTGATCTCTGGAAGGCATGCCTTGCGGCCGCCCCGGTTCATGCCGATGCGGCATTGTGGAACATCGGCATCCGGGCCAATGGAGACGAGGGACTGCCTTGTTTCCGTGAAATCATTAAGCGTTTCCCTACCTCTGAATTCGCGGCCGAATCCTCATGGTGGCTGTTTTGGCATGAGGCAAAATCTGGAGATAGGAAACGCTACCCTGCCGCGATTCAGATTGGAACGCAGGCAGCGCGCCAATACCCCGAGACCAGACAAGCAGCCCGACTGCTTTTCTGGATTGGGAAATTGCAAGAGAGACTCGGTCAAAAGGGCATGGCGATAAACGCTTATACAGCCGCTTTTGAACGTTTCCCAAGCAATTACTATGGTTATCGAGCCCGTCACCGCCTTGCTGCATTGAAGCCAGGAGGTCATGATGCAGGCTGGTCTACAAAGGTAGGACGCCAGCACCCGCAGCCGAATTGGATTTGGCCTGAGCCCGAACTGCCAGCAACGAAATCCGGTGCTGAAGCTGCTTTTGACCCAACCTTCACAGCCCTGTTCCGTTTAAACCAGTGGGACGAGTGTGTTGAACTTCTGCCGTCATCAGCACCAAGAACGCTGAAGTCCTCGCTTCTCGCGAAGACGGGCATGAACCTCGAAGCAATCGGCGCCGCCAGCAAACTCGCTGACGGCAAGCCGGTTAAGAACGATATATGGCAAGAGTCTTATCCTCTGGAATTCGGTCAATACGTCGCTGAAAACGCATCGGTTCGAGGCGTAGACCCGCTTCTCGTGCACGCCCTGATCAGAGAAGAATCCAGATACAAGCCGTCAGCGGTATCGAGATCGCACGCCCTGGGCTTGATGCAATTATTGGTAGGCACCGCATATGGTTCAGCCAAGAAAGTGGGCATCACGTTGTCGGGCGAAAGCGACATCACACGCCCTGAAGTAAACATCAAGCTGGGCACCTATTACCTCTCATACGCCATTCAGCGCTTCGGCGGCAATGCCATGCTCGGCGTAGCCAGCTACAACGGCGGTCCCGGTGCCGTCGGCAGCTGGATGCGCCGCCACACATCAGGCGACTTCGACCTATTTGTGGAAAACATCCCCTTCCGCGAAACACGAGACTACGTCCGCAAAGTCTTCGGCAGCTACTGGACCTACCAACAGCTCTACGGAAAATGATCTGGCAAAAGAGCCAAGGGGCGCGTTGCACGCGCCCCAGTTTCAACAGCGGAGCGTAGGGGCGCGTTGCATGCGCTCCAGTTTCAACAGCAAGCGTAGGGGCGCGTTGCACGCGCTCCAATTTCAACAGCGAAGCGTAGGGGCGCGTTGCACGCGCCCAAATTGTTCAACAAACCATTTCGACAGCAGAATGCAAACAAAAAGGCGATGCACAGCACCGCCTTACAGGACTTATTTTGCAACCACTGCTAACTACATGCTATTCAGCAAGTGCAGGTTTTTCGTGCGAAGCTTCTTTCTTCTCGCCCAATCCAAGCATCTTCAGCAAAGCGTTTGCACGCGGAGAAGATTGCTCTTCGGACTGCTCAGGCTTCGACGCCGGAACTTTGTAGCCGCA
>DTSE01000083.1:0-3906 GCA_012965515.1 Candidatus Melainabacteria bacterium
TCAACGCGCGAAACAACAACGCGTCTTCTCGATTCTGCGCGTACGAAACAAAATGATTTTGAGTCCAGAGTGTCATTGTTAGTTTTTTGTCTTCTTCGCCTTCGTAATCTTCACTGTCTTTTTCGTCTCAGTATCTTTTTAACATTTATTTCCGCATGCGTCGATGCATGCAATAGGCAACTATCGCTGTCAAAAGCAGGCTGAACAGCGCGATTGCTATGCCTGTCTTCAGCGGCACCGGTTCAAATGAGAACTTCACTGTGCTGGTGCCGGCTGGAACTGCTGTTGCGCGTATTGCATAGTCCGCTTTATAGACTCCACGGCCTAATGCTTGCGTTCCGTTTACTGAAACGTTCCAGCCTGGATAGAAACTGTCCGCCGTCACTAATAGAGCGGATTCTTTTGTCTTTACCTTGAGCGTCATTGCGTTTTCACTTGATTCTATGATTTCTACTGTCGCATTTTGATCTGGCTCAGAGACTGGCACATGGCTGGTCGCAAAGAGAGTTTCCTCCAGCAGTGCGGTTTGGCTCGGATCGACGCTTGCGGATTCGAGTTTTCCCGTTTGCATTGCTTTTGCAATTGCTTCCGGTTTTAAACGTTGCGGCAAAACCTTAGGTTCGTATACAAGCCAAGCTCTGGGACACGCGCGCAAGTTCTCATAGATCAACGCATCACCGACTTCTTTCACAAGGCGCCAGCGAGGTCCGACGGGGGCTGGACAGCGGCTGTCGTTCTTCGGCACGATAACGTACTTAACAGCAAGAATATCGAGAGTTCGATCCTCGTCTTTCGCCCATGTACTATCAACGAGGAAACCACCTTCCTTCATGTTGAGCAAGTTGGAAATACGCAGCGGAAGCAGGTTTTCATAGCCGCTTGCGTTCTCAACACCCCAGAGCATAGACAGGTTTACTGGCAGTTCGTTTGGACTTCCTGAATTGCCTCGCACACTGAGAAGTCTCTGATGGGTTTTCGCAAGTTCACTGTTTAGCCAGGCGGCGTGTGCTGGCGGATTCAGTGCTGATGCCGGTGGAGAGGCAGCAAAATATTCGCTACCGAGTGAAACAGTTGCGAAGTCGAGTACAAAAATCAAGGTCAGAGCGTTCCACATTATGTGCGAGCGCGAACCGACAATGAATAGAACAATCGGTAGTCCAAGCGCTGGATTGGTCCATGGATAGAGTCCGAAAACTCCAGATGCAGTTTCTCGTACTCGATCTTGTGACGCGACTGCGATGAGGTACGCAAAGATGGCAGCGATGGTGAAAAAGCCAACGAATATCGCATGCGCTCGCATCGCAATCTTCTGGGAGATTTGTTTCGTACGCGCAGAATCGAGAAGACGCGTTGTTGTTTCGCGCGTTGAAAAATGTCGAAAGAGGTTGCTACGTTGATGTTGGTGCGTGCGATCCGCAGCGCGATTCCGTGACCAAAGCCTTTTACGACAGAGGATGGCGCGGAATAAACATCGAGCCTGTGACCCACTGGTACAAAATGCTCGTAGCAGAAAGACCTGATGATATCAATCTGCAAGTACTCGCGTGGAACAAACCTGACACAGTACCGTTTTTCGAAGTAGAAGATTCCGGGCTATCCACCACTGACGAACAGCAGGCAAAGCTCTATGAAGCGAGCTCAAGCGACATGATTGTTCGCACCGAAAAGACAGCATTGCCACTAAGAACTATCCTAAACGAGCACAATATTCAAGAAGCTCATTTCCTAAAGATCGACGCTGAAGGCTCTGAGTTTGAAGTTCTTAGTGGAATCGATTTTTCTAGGTTTCAACCATGGATCATCGTGATCGAGTCACTAGAACCACTCAGTGACATACCGTCATGGGAAAAGTGGCATCACATCCTGGAAGAGCAAGGGTACGCCTTCAGATATTTCGATGGTCTCAATCGCTTTTACACGTCGTCTCAACATCCAGAATTAGCTGTTCATTTCGAAATGCCATTGACCCATGTCGACGAGATAGTATCGTCCAGAGAAAATCGCCTGGCTCATGAAGTCGTTGAACTGAGAAGAAAAGTGTTTTTGCTTGAGGTTCAGAAAGACGCCTCAACTATCGACTGCCTTGTAGAACGCCAGGGCGAGAGCCTGAAACCAATCGCTCGCGGTGGCTGGTATGAGGAAGAGGATCATGGAGCGTATAAGGCACTTTGGTCCGGGCCTACAAATGAATCATGGCTTGATTTCAGAACTCCTCAAAGTGATGAGGGCTATCTGCGGTTTCACATCGTGAGCGCGTTGAAGGCGGAACAATTACTTAGCCTAAAGGTTACAGCCAACGGACAACCACTGAACTATACTCGCGTACAGGATGAACTCGGCTTTTTGCACGAAGCAAAACTCACTGGCATCCGTCGCGACCAAACAACAGTTCGCATCACATTCAGAATAAATACGACGTTCCGCCCACGCGATCTCCACGCGGAAAGCTTGGACAGGCGGGGCCTCGGAATTCTTATGGACCAGGCAGAGATTCGAATTCCTGTTTGAGCTGCCCACGACACCCCCTTCACGTTGAGGTCTCAGATTCACGGACCGTGGCTGTGCTACCATTAGGCTCCTTTCTGCGTTTTCGCCTCATTTGCGATCACACAGTCACAACTCGGAGTCATGCCGGCAGACTTTACAAAGACGCCACTAAGGGTGGTGCCATTCAAGGAGTAAACAATGGACTGGAAAGCGCAACTTGAAGGCGGCGAAGGTGCTATCACACAACTGCAAACCAGCAACGGCTCACCGGGAGCAAAGATAACCCGAGATGGAGTGGGTTGGTTTTTGGAATCACCGGAGTTCGTCATGCTCAGCGATCACCAAGAGGTGCGCGCAAAGGCTAATTCCATCTTGAGTGCATTGGTCACAGCTAGCGGAGCATCGAGTGAAACTGCTGCCGTCGCAGTCGGTTCGATCATCCGCATTCATTACGACAATTCAAAGAGTGTCTTCCGCGCCGACCAGACTTAAAACAGTTGAAGTGAGTTTCCTTGCGGAAAGAACAAACAACACAACTTGAATCTACGGATTACTCAGATTGGACCAGCCAGGCACTCGTTGAGGTCTAACGATTTTTTCAGGGTTAAGTTCTTGTTCTAGTCCAGTGCATTTAGGTTCGGGCTCAATTACCTGAAAGGAGGCAACCATTTTTCTTACCTCTGGAAACAGCTTCTCTGAATTTGCTTTGTCGAGCGCACTTACGATAACAAATGATCTTCCGTTCTTAACGAATGACCATTGACGCCAAATGACTCCTGGTTTTGGAGCATCTGTTTCGCAAAACAGAGCCTCGCAGTCATCTACTAGTTCACGCGACATTGCTTCAGGCTTAGCACCTCGATTAGGCTTTGAAAAAAACCTAGCGATATCACCTCTGAACTTTTGCTCGTCTTCTTTGTTCAAATCAGAATAAGTTCCAAACATGTAAACATCCATTCCTACAGGCTGTTCAGCAGGAATGTACGCAACGTAGCTGCCTCTATTCTCCTTCCTCCAACCTTCCGCAATTGTGAGACTAAATGGCAACGGCATTGGTGGACGTTCAAACATCCAGCCCCTTCCTTCTCCATGCTTGAATGTAGTTCCGGTTTGTCTTGCTGCCGCTTCGAAAAGCTCGTACAAAGTTGGTTTGTAGAAATCAGGAAACACCGTCTGCAACCGCATGCCCGCGACTTCTTTATCCTTAGTCGCCATCCAGGCTTCTTGCGCGCAATACAATAGGTTTCCGTATTCGTAAAAGGAACCCATCATCATGCCAGTCTTGACACGGGTGGAAAGCATGTTCCTTAGTTCATCCTGGGACAACGGTTCTGGGGCTACTTGCGCACCAGAATCTTTCGCAGCCCCATTTGACGATTCAGCTTTGATGCAGAGAAAGAGATTTTGGGAGTTATTTCT
>DTSE01000083.1:3916-4844 GCA_012965515.1 Candidatus Melainabacteria bacterium
TTGACGATTCAGCTTTGGATGCGAAACATGGCGCCACAAAGAGCACACTCAAAAGCATCGTAGTCGACATCTTTCGCGAAAATGCATTCATCAGAACATTAACTACTTACGAGTTTTGGAAACCAGGTGTTCCACAACAATCTCGCGCCATTCGTTCTTCGAAATGTTGCCACCGCAAACTACAATTCCAACCGTTTCTTTCGGTTTGATTTGAACTTGCTTGCGAAGTACCGCTGCAATCGCCGCAGCAGAAGCGCCTTCGATCAACATTCCTTCGTTATCGAGGAATTCGAAGATTGCTGTTTTGATGTCTTCATCTTCAACAACAGCCCAGTCCGAAACAAGTTCTTGGCACATCGGAAAGGTGATTGAATCAGGTTCGATATTGCCCGCGATGCCATCGGCAATGGTCGGCTCTTGCATAACTTTCACGATTCTTCCCTGATTGATGGAAGAAGTCATCGCTGGAGAATTCGCTGCAACAACGCCCAAGACCTCGGCTTTCGGCTTGACAGCTTGCGCAACAACACCGACACCGAACTGCGCGTGCGCATCCCACAGGGTGCGCTGTTCGAGCAGGCTGGTCCACGGCTGGTCCTGCTCGACGGGGTCAGGATCGAGGCGCCGCTCGAGGGCACGATCGTGGTCATTCGCAACAACGACCAGCCGGGTGTCATCGGAGCGGTCGGGACGATTCTCGGACGCCGGCGAATCAACATCGCGACCTTCGCGCTCGGCCGCGGATCCACCGGAGCCGTGGCGGTGGTCAACATCGATCGCGAGGGTGCGGACGACCCACAGGTCACCGATGACGTCCTCGACGAGATCCGCGCCGTGCCCGCCGTGCAGCAGGTGGCGGTAGTTACCGTCTGACGCTCGCAGGAGGCAGGAGACAGGAGTCAGGAGAAAACAGGAGTCAGGAGAAAAC
>DTSE01000084.1 GCA_012965515.1 Candidatus Melainabacteria bacterium
GACATGCCATGAAAAACAACGCCGATATGATCAGCCGCGAATCTGTTGAAAATTGCATGCTCGATACTATGCGTTTGCGGGCGGCGTTGATGATTGCCTGTCTGGAATTGACAGACGGCGATTTGGAGGAAGCTATGGACCTTTCCGAACACTATTACGACTTGGCACCCACACTGATTGATGGACTGACAGAAGAGGGTTTGAGCAATTTACCTGGCGGCCCGGCTCAAATCCTGCCATTCCAAAAGAAGCCGAAAACCGACAAGTAGACGCACCAAAGCGGCCCCTCTTCTGAAGAGCCGCTCCAATGCTAGCTTTCAGCCCTTAACCTTTGACGGCTAGAACTGCCAGCGTTATGATGAATAGAACTACGATCAATTCCATCATGGTGGTTTACCTCCTTCTTGGGATTGTGTGCAGGGGACGGAGTTACCGCTCTGTCCCTTGCTTTTTGTGATGTCTGAAGGCTTTTGGCCTTACCCTAATGAATTGTATCGAGGTGGGAAATTTGTCTTTCCTGTCTCAATCAATCCATCTAGAGAGAGTTTATCGGGCTCCAAAAGCCAATCAATTCGATTTCAATTTGCCGAACCTGAAAACACTGATTGGGCAAATTTTTCGGAGCTTCTGTCTGTCCCAGCCATCATCTAGAACCCCTGAAGTATGGTCAACGCTCAGGAACTTGGTGGATCTCGTCCAGCATGATTCCAGTGAAATAAAAGAATCTCCCGCTTCCACATCTGCCCTTCTGCCTGAAGACCGTCAAAACTGGGTCCCAGGGGAAAGCCTTCCGAAGGAACCCGAAGGGCTTGGGCTTTCTGCTGGGGTTTTGATGGTTGGCTATTCGCCAGGCAGATTGAAAGCGGGACTACCTTAGCTGTAATTGGCTGTTCTTGTTCTTCAAAGTCGAAATCCTGAGAAAAAGGAATTTCTGACTTTTCTTTTTTTTCAAAACCAACTTCCACAAGCCGAACCGGAAGCAATACCCCCGGATCTAGATCGCCTGCGGCCCTTGGCAATTGAGCACCTGAAGATATACTCCAGATGTCTTCGTGTTTTTTTACTGTGTGATAGCTGCAACCCGTGAGCCTCATGATTTGCCGCCCAGTTACTCGCCGTCCTTGGTCAAGCAAGAACTGCTTTGCGGTCCTTATCTTGTCTCGTGCCGAAGCTTCTCGTTTTTGATTTGCTCTCTCCAGGTCTGCCGGTGTCCAGAGGTACCCTGTTTTCTTGGTCAAACCAATTAAGGCATCCTGCTGGGTCTCCGTGGTCATATACGGGACATATTCGGATTGGGGCTGCTCTTGTCCCCTCCATTCGCAAGCCCGTCTTATATGCTCGTCTAGCTCCCTCCAATTGCTACGACGTACATGCCTGCATTTGCCGTTGTGATTTCGGGCCAGCCAGTCTTTTAGAAATTGCTGCCGCCTCTCGTCGTTGTGCTCTCCTGGCATTTTTGGAATGCCTCTTTCTGCATCTCCAAACCAGAGCAAATGCTGGATTGCATAAATTGCTGAATGTCGTTGACCTTCTTCAGTCAGCCCCTGGTCAAGGAATTTGCGAGCTTCCTGAATACGTTCGGGAATTCGTTTTGAATGCCAAAGTAATTCGAAACCGTCTAAATCAAGCGCATTCTCATTGCCCTGGGCGTTGCTGGCGACGCCGGCGCCGGCAGCTCTGCCGGCGGAATGTATTTGGCTGTCTATGAGCCTTTTGGCTTCCCGCCAATTTCTGCAATTTTTTTCGAAGTCTTGAAGGAATGAGGCTAGCGCCTCGTCTTCTCTAATTTCTTCTCTTCTAACTTTTATGCTTCCATCCGAACTGAGCCAGGCAAAGCCTTTCTGAAGCGGCAGCCTTAAGGCATTTCCACTTGGAAAAATCTCGAGCTGTCCGGAGATGATTTCATATCCCAAAGATTTCAGCCAGGTCTTTAGCGTCTGGTTTACTTCGTCACTTTCAGCCCACTCATCAAATGGTAAATACAGGTGCCAGCCGCCTGAATCGCTCGATTGATACGGAATTGCGTATAGACCGACTGCAGTAAAATGCTCCTGCAGTTTTTGGAGCTCGGCTGCATTTCGGTATCTGCTATTTCTATCGATATCCAAGACTGCATGCCGGGTCTTGTGTGACCAATAGCAGCCTCTAAAAAGCCCTCGCCCCTCATCTGACATCACGCCAAATATCTGTGCGTCCAAGAGCGGTCCCGCAGCCTTCTGCCAGCGCTCCTGGTCATATGTCTTCCAGATGAAGCAATCACGACGCGGAAACAGCGACAAAAATTTCTGTCGTAGATCCAAAAGATCTGGCGTCCTTTCGGACGCTCTCAAAGCAATGGAGTTCAAGGCCTAACGGTCAATCCCTGAAAAAAGGACGCACTTGACCCTAGGAACCCAATCACTTATGATTCAACTGCGACATCGAATACATAAGTTTTCGGCCCCAGCCGCCTAAATCAGCCGCCAAGCTGATTTTTCGGCTTTTTAGGACTTTTGCGCGGTCGCTCTTCTCCTTTTTTGGTGCCACCATTGCAGGTGGCATATCTGATAACCCATAGTTGATCCTACGACGGTAAAAGCCTGAATTCAAGCAGCCTGTTTGAATTTCGGGATATCCAAGAGATCACCCAACGGATATATCGCGCCTTTACAGGTGGTGGCACGAAGTCTCATAATGCCCATGTAATCGCACATGAGGACGATCCGTGGCAGAACATGCGCAAGAGATCAAATTTGATCCAAGTTCAATCGAAGGGATGGACGATTTACTGTCCGGTCCGGACCTGCACACCCCCGGATCGGACAAGACTAGTCCGGATCTGACCAGTCCGGACATTGCCCACTGGTGGACATTGCCCGAGGCTACAACAGCCCTTAAGGTTAACGAGCGTACTCTTAGAAGATGGATAAAGAGCGGAAAAATAGAAGCTTCCAAGGTTCAAGGCACATACGGTGACGAGTGGCGAATCAAGCCCGGATCAGAGATAACCTGTCCGCCGGTCATAACCGGACCGGGCAAGCCCGATCCGGCGCCCCGCGGTCAAAGCAGTGCGGACAGCCCGGACATGCCAGCGGATTTGCTAGAGACGAAAATCAGACTTGCCATTATGGAGCAGGAGAACCAGCAACTTAAACAGCAATTGCAGGGCGCAACGTTCAGAAATGGCTATCTGGAAGCACAGCTTGAAGGCAAGGACACCCAAATCAAACTCCTGACGGACAGCCAGCACAAGCGTGGTTTTTGGGCTCGGTTTAGCTCTTGGTTTGTGACCGGCAGATAACCAGGTGTTTCACTTGTCGTCGAAATCACGGTCACTACATAAAGTAATAGTGACAAGCCAAAAGTAAACAGAGGTGGGTTCTTGAGTCTTCAAAACAAACAAGCCAAGTGCTCTTCAAAGACTTATGGTGTAATGCGTGAAAGAGTACCGACCCAATTGGGCAAAACCTCTAAACAAAGTTCCTCATGGAATGGACATGCATATGCCAAGATTTCAAATCATTCTTGTTTTGTTGCTTTTGCTTTTCTTTCAATCAAACAGCCTGTCTTTTGCCTCAACAGAAGTAGCAGCAGTTTCAGAAATAAAAAAAGGAGAGAAGCTGTTTTCTGCTGATTGGCCAGCTGAACGCCCGCCTGGTGATTCTTTATTGGTTTTCAGTTCGAGTAATTGCGGAGGAGCAAACAGAACACCTCGGTATTTTGCATACTGGATTCACAGTTATTTTGAGCCAAAGAACCTCTCAGAAAAAGCAAAAGCACAACTTCGGCTTGAGATAAAGACTAAGGACTGGAAAAACTGGTACAAGCTCTGGACAGCAAATTGCACACCAGCGGACATTTTTTACATTGAACAGGTAATTTGGGAGGCGTCTCCTTTGGCTCGCACTAATGGTGCGACTTCATCAGGAAAGTGGAGTCTTAGCCACAAAGGAGTGGAATTTATAACGGCGCAACAGCGACTTGAGAAAAAGGTGAAACCACTTTACGAACCGACTGTTGCAGGAAGTCCGAAAAATGATGTCCTCGGCCGAATAAAAAGCGGCGAGGGGCTTTGCAACAACTTTTCCTGCAAAACCCTCTACCGTAATGAGCATCCTGATGTTACAAAAGAAATTGCTGTGGTGCATTTTGTTCCTTTGAGCGCAGCACAGTGCTTTCCTACAGCCATTGAGCAAAATGAATTGCATAGTCTCAAAAATTTGAAGGCGCTGGAGATAGATAAATGCAATTCAGCTCAGTTAGACTCATTCCGTGATGAGTGGACACAGTTTCTCAAGAAACCCGCAAATACAATGAGTCGGCAAATGGTTCTCAAAGAAGCGGACCGGCTTGCAGCCAAATATCACTCACTGTTTTTGAATTAAAGGACAAAAAAGAAGCAGCAGCTAGTATTTGATTCACCAACTGCTGCCAAGTCCATTTAGTACTTCAGGATTTTTATGATCCTGGGAAGATTCTCACTACTTCTGTTGTTCCATCACATTTGTGCACGGTGCCGTTTGGCCCGCTCCCGATCGGTGCAACATAGCCAATACCTGTAATGGTAGGCGCTCCGTCTTGGATCAAAGTTCTAACTACTTCGTATGTGCACATGAACGGAATGCCGTTGAGACCGTAACTACTACCATTGATTTGATTTCCGTTGTTATCTACTGTATCGGGGAAGCCAAGTACTACTGCCGCTTCCTCTGCAAATAGTTCAGCGTCCTGGTCGTCTGGGTCGGGCAAGTTGGCTCGGGGATAGCGAAGCTGTCACCAGGGGCAATGGATTCGATGTGGCTTTGAGCGCCACAGGGTCAGCAATAGCGGACTTAGGCGTG
>DTSE01000085.1 GCA_012965515.1 Candidatus Melainabacteria bacterium
GTGTTGTTGTGATGGGCGCTTCGGAATCATGAGGTCATCGCCTTCATAATCTTTGAGCGCTTTACTATAACTTTCCGCGGCTTTTAGAACGCTACCCGGTCCGCCTGTTCGTCCCTGCGGTTTGTTGGCACCTGGCTTTGCAGCTTCGGCACCACCGACGGTTCCACCACTGACACCAGCCGCTTCTGCATACCAAGGCATTTCTTGCGTGGGAGCGCTTGAGTTGGGCTTTGTACCAGCGCCTGACGAACCTGCGGGCGCTACACCGCCCGGACGAGCGGTTCCCTGTCCAGCACCGGGTTTTTGCCCTTGCGATCCTCCTTGACCGGTGTTCGGTTTCGCCGCTTGTTGCGAACTCGCGGCTGGTGACGCACCGTATCCATAATCGTCATCGCCATAGCCATAGCCATACCCGTAGGAATCCGAGCTGGTGTTTGACGGTCCCGCAGCAGCGCCGCCGGCAGGAGAATTGGGTGGATTCTGCGTTTGAGCGAAAGAGCCGGATACTGAATTGTAAGTGCCGGTTGCAAAACTTGGTCCACTTTGAACGGTTGAGCCGGTTGCCCCAGGGTGCGTCTGCCCACCAAGTGCGCCTTGTTCTGAAAGAGGTTTGCTTTGCACTTCTACCGGTTTGTCGACTCTGCGATCATGTCCTGCCGGGCGAAACTCAGGTACTTCATGCAATTGCATCGAGAGAAGTTTTTTTATCTCTTGAGCGCGTTTGTTGATGTCCGGCACTGGATGCCGTAGAAGTTCGCTTAGCAGTCGAGAACCTTCAGGGTTCTTGTAATCGCTGGCGCCGAAAATCAAGCGCTCGTCACCACCGGAATGCCGCTGCCAGAGGGTTGGATCGAGTTTCAGAACTTGCATTGAGTGATAGATGATCCACGCTGAAAATCTATCGATTGTTTCGTCAAAAACTTCAGCAGTTCTTTGTGGATGTTGATAGTTGACGTGCCCTAACTCATTTGCCTTTTCGCCGGACATTGCTGGAACATAGATGCCGTCATAGTCGACCAGCATCAAGTCTTTATTGCGGACAATGATATTGCCGTGCTGGAGGTCACCATGGGCAATACCATTGCGTTCCAGTTCAAAAACAAGTTCGACAAACTGCGAGATGAAACGGTCCATCTGCTGCTTGTTGTGCATGTTCTTGCGGATGAATTGATCGAGCGTCAAACCCTCGACCCAAGGCATTTTGACAATGGGAAACCAGTTGCCGTTGACCAGAATGCCTTTGAGCAGGTACTCGAATTCAAGCAATGTTGAAACATGGTTGAATGCGGTGAAGGTGCTCAGATGCCCATAACGCTGGTGCTGATTGTAGACGTTGCGCAAGAAACACTTGACCGCAACGTTGCGGGTGGCGCACTGAAATTGATAGACGCTGGCGAAATTGCCGCAAATCGGCTTCGGCAATCCCATAGCATTAGTTTCCGGAGTCCCTTGCTGCAACTCTTGGTTGTCAAAGCAGAAATCCGGCGACTGAACAGTTTCGTTATAGTCTTGCGGTGTCGGCCATTGCATGGCGGTACCTGAACGCGCTCTCTAATGGTTTATTACCACAGCTGGAGCGGGCTCTATCCACTTTTTCACCTTGGCAAGAGTCCTGTTCGTGCACGCGTTTCTGCAATATGATCTTGAGCCTGTCTCGCCTTGCACTTGCCGTCCGAAACGCCGGATCTTGCTGCACAACCTCTAAAGGAGTGCTGGATGCCTTATCAAGCCGAAATCAGTCGCTCCAACCCATCATGCTTTCTGTTTCTCGTTGACCAGTCTTCGTCAATGAAGGACCTATTCGCCGGCGGAGCCAACGGAGGCTCCAAGGCGCAAGGAGTTGCAGATGCAGTCAATAGCCTGTTGCAGAATCTTGTCTCTAAGTGCACAAAGAGCGATGGGATCAGAGATTATTACAACGTCGGCGTCATTGGCTATGGCGGAAGCGGCGTGGCGTCAGCGTTCGGTGGGGCGCTAGCCCGAAAGGACCTCGTGCCCATCAGTCTGGTCGGCAACAGCCCTATTCGCGTCGAACAGCGCACACGGCAAGTGAGCGATGGACGAGGCGGTTTTGTCGACCGCAAATTCAACGCGCCGATTTGGTTCGAGCCGACGTGTGGCGGCGGCACTCCGATGTGCGCTGCACTCACAAAGGCTGCGGCTGTGTTGAAACCATTCATAGCTCAATATCCGTACTGTTTCCCGCCAATTGTGATTAACATCTCGGATGGTGAATCTTCCGATGGACCGCCGGACAGCGCGGCAAAAGATCTAACTTCAATGAAGAGCAGCGACGGAAACGTCATGCTCTTCAATCTGCACGTCTCTTCTTACGGCAACAAATCCGTCGAGTACCCGGACCGCGATGACATGCTGGAAGATGATTATGCTAAAGACTTGTTCCGAATCTCCAGCCCGGAAGGTCAAGCAATAAGAGATGCTTCGCAAAATACTCTCGGATGAAGGCTATGCAATTACAGAAAAGTCACGCGGATTCGCTTTCAATGCCGACTTTGTGACATTGATCAAATTCCTCGATATCGGAACTCGACCAAGCAACTTGCGTTAGCGCAAAGCGTGGGGCGCATTGTGTGGGGACGCATTGTGTGGGGCGCATTGTGTGGGGGCGCATTGCATGCGCCCATTTCTGTACGGCCGACGCCATGCGTCGCCCGGCGGGCGGCAAGAATGCCGCCCCTACAGCGGAGATCATTGCAATTATCCTTACGCTACGACTCTAAGCTACGAGTCTTTGCTCTTTACGCTACGACTCTGAATACGCGCGTGCCGCCGTAACCTTGACCCTTAATTACGCTCTGCACGTGGTCGCTAGCTTCCTTGCCATTGCCGAGGTAAACGGCGATGTGACCGGCATATTGCTGACCCTTCGTGCGACCATACCCTGCAGGCTGGTGAACAAGAATGTCGCCAGGTTGCATGTCCGCTTTGGAGACTTCTTGAACGCGAGGATTGCTAGCGAGCTGCGATGCGGCTTGCTTGGCGTATCCGCCTTCCAGGTTGATGCCGACTTTATCCAATGCGCGTTTGACGCCACGATAGCACCATCCAACCGTGCCCATATTGTTGGCGACTCGCTCGGCGTGTTGGGCGATTTCAATTCCCAAAGGCGAACCTCTGCCATTGTCTTGGAAGTTGAGAGTGTCACCCCGTTCCGACATCTGGCGCGCGGTAGCGAGGCTGTATGCCTTTTGCGAAGCATCTCTTATTGCTTGACCTTCCGGGCTGGTGAGGTCGGCTTGAGTCAATTCTCCGACTTCTTTATTTTGCATCCACGCAAGTGCCGCGACCGAAGAGTCGTTGCCCGCATCTTTCAGCATCTTGCCGGTGAGATCGGTAGCCATCGTCTCTTGCATTTCTTTCGGCAAGAGTTTCATATCTTCAGCAGAAGGCTGTTTGCCGTCCGCCATGCCCTTTGCCATCGCCTGAAGCTGTTTCAGCTTTTCGACGTTGAAGCCTTTGGGGAGCTTCCCTTGCTTGATCAATTCTTCGATCTTCGCCGGGTCGGGCGGATCTCCGAGATCCAGTCCGGCTAACCAGTTGGAGATTTGACGTCCGCTAAAGCCATAGCGACCGGCACGATACTCGTTGCCTTGTTTGCGCACTGTTTCATAGGGGCGCTCTTTGTCGGCATTAACCAAAGCAGCAAGAGTGTCTTTGAATGCTGCAGCTGCGTTTGTTTCACCAGGCTGCATCGGCACATCGCGTTGCGGGAAGTAGCCGTCCGCTCTTTCGCGGCTCATGCTGCCCCGTCCGCTGCCATTGAAGCGTCCGAGGTTTTCTACCGCGCGCTGTGTTTCTTGTGAATAGTTGTCACCAATCTGTGACGCATTTTGCATGCCGAGCTGATTCTCTAACTCGGGTGCGACCAATCCTTGCGCGTCTTGCAACTTGACGCCATTCTTTTCGGCTTCCGGATAGTCTTGCTTGATGCGGTTGTTGACGTATGCGAGCAACCTAGCCTGTGCTTCTTGTTGTTTTGCAAAATCTGGATTTTGCTGCGGGTCCACTTGTCCTTCAGGGCGCTCTACTTGAATCACGACATTGCCGCCGTGCTTCTCAAAGTCAGTGTGCGCAACCACGGTACCGTCTTTGGTGATTGTGAAATCCGGCTTTTGGTCTGGTTTGCCGCTAGCATTAGAGTATTGAACCACCACCTCGGGCGGCTTCGAAGTTTGGTCCGTAACGCTGCGGCGGTCTGAAACCTGCAATCGCTCAGCTGCCTGAGGACGTGCGTCTACAAATACCTGTTCATTAATAAGTTGGCTGACCGGTTTTGCGGAGTCTTTCGCGGGGTCGAGTTTGCGAGCAATTCGAGCCGCCAGATTTGTTGTTCCGCCGTCATTTGCTGCAGCAGTGCCGTCATTTTGGGCAACGACCGAACCGTCCCCTGGGCGGCTGGACAGCATGGGCGCCACTTCTCTGCTGAAGGCTGCGCTCGTGCGGTGCGAGGAGCCGACGCTTTCGTCCGCCTCTCTTGTATTTCTGCCGCCGACTGGGCGAATTTCTTGTGGTTCGTGGACCATTCTCTCTTCCGTGCTTTAGTAAGTGCCGACGCAACGCAACCTTACGCGGGGGATTAGCCCTTGGGATAGTTCGCTGGTTGAATTAGGGAATGTAGCAAAGTCGGAAACTCGGCACTTCACAACTTGCTCCCTTTATCTTATGTGCCGCAACTGGGGCTGGCAAGGACGGTTTCGTATTTCCCGCATGGTTGAAAGGTAGTTTTAACCTAATGTTGGGCCAAAAACCAATCGAGACCAGCGCTCGTCGCTCAACTCAGAGTGGGGTGACCAGAACGATAGCTATTAGTTGGGAAATTTTGCGGGAGTTTCGGCTACTGCGCAGGCGCGCTGGCCTGAGCGGGTGCCCCTTGCAGGGTTTTCAGCTTTTCCTCGACGGCTGCAGCTTCTTCCATTTTGCATGCCTTTTTCAGAATCTCTGCGTACTGCTCGAGCAGTTTGACTGTCGCCGGTGTCGAACCGCGCCCCTGGCTTTCTTCGAAATCGATGCGCTGTTTTAGAATCTCTTGCGCGGCTTCATAATTGCCGCCTTTAATGTTCAAAGCAAGGATTTTCTTGCAGTAGTCCTGAACATCCGGATCATCTGGTCCATACTTCCTCTCGGCGATGGTCAGCAGTTTTCTGTAGTAGTAGATCGCATCCTGATATTTGTTGGTTTTTTCATAGCACTCGGCGAGGTTTAACTCGCACTCTTTGACCTCGTAGGCATCGACGCCCAATCCCTGGCTGGCCATCGTAAGCGCCTGCCGGTAATACTTTTCCGCCTCTTCCCATTTATTACGTTTTTTCAGCACCTTGCCCAAAAGATTAACGCCGGTGACGTATTCTTTCGCCTCGCGTACTTTATTGAGTTTGTCCCGGCACTCGATGGATTTCTTCAAATAAGACTCCGCAAACTCCAAATCGTTTTTATAGAATGCCTTCTGCCCTGCTTCGAAGTAGGCGTTCGCCTGATAAACCAAATTCGGCATGTTGGGAATTGGTTTGCCGTTTGCGTCAAACACCAGGGGCGGCGGCGTGTAGTACATCAAGTTCTCGCCCATCGAGGCATCGTGTTGCACGGGCGGCTTGATTGCTTTGCCCGGAGTCTTCGCGGGCGCGGCCGAGGCGGGGCTTTGCAGCGCGAAAAACGACAAAGAGACCGAAAGCGCAATCAGCAAAGAGATTGACGACTTGTTGGAGCGAAACATTAAAGGCACCTCCGTCTTCATTGACGTTTCAAGACAAAGCCCGGCCATTCCAAAGGAAACATTCCCCGCCGTCGCTCGGCAGAATCAAAACAATCGTCAAACTGCACGAAATGCTAGGCGACTTTTCCCTGCTCGCCTTGAGCTTCAGTTTCTTCAGAATTATCGACACCGGAGGCTTTCGCCTTTTGTTCGTCAAGCTTTGCTTGCTCTTCGTCGAGCTTTGCCTGTTCTTCGTCAAGCCTCGCTCGTTCCTCGGCCTCTTTGATTAGTTCTTTGGCTGACTTGGACTTCGACTGGTCACCTTTTGCTTTCTTCTCAAGCTCCAGAACGCGATCGTACAGCGCGTTGGCGATGCGCTCTTGCGGCGAGTCGCCTATGCCCTCCTTGAGCAATTGAGCAGGCTTCACAGGCTCCCCGAACCAAACTTTGATTTTGGTCGGTGTTGGGAAGTAAGCGCCCGGGGCGAGTGCTTGGCGGGTGCCGTCCAGGTAGACTGGAACGACCGGTATGTCCTTGTCCTTCAAAAGAATACCGATGCCTTGTTTGAACGGCAGCAGATTTCCGTCCAGCGTTCGTTTTGACTCGGGGAACCAAACAAGACTCATTCCTCGCTTCAATACGGCTGCACCCAGGGCAAGACTGGTGAGCATCGACTTCTGTGCATCGATGGGAATCACTTGCGCAAGGCGGCTCAGGTAGGAGAACACGGGGTTGCCGAACGCGATGCCGACCCAGCCAGCCCATTGTGTTTCGCGCATTCTTGCTTCCGGCAATGATGCTGTCAGTGCGAACGCGTCAATGAAGCTCGCGTGGTTTGGAATGAAAACAACCTGTCCATCAGGGACTTTGTCGTATCCGATTGCCTCTACGTGAAACGGTTTCATCAAAAACAGCGTCAGATTGAAGTATGCCTTCGCCTGCTTCGCCTCCTCTTTCGAAAGGGGCTCAACAAATTTCCGGCTCTTCTCATCGAGAAATCGCTCTGGGTGCTTGATTGGCGATGCGGCTGCGTTGCCCTGTTGCGCGCTGCTCTGCACTTCTTTGAGCAAGTCACGCACTGTGTTGACGCGTCCGAGCGCTTCTTGATCGAGCTCCACTCCAGAGCTTTCCACCATCTCCAGAGTAAGATTCATCCACTCCAGAGAGTCAATATTCAACTCCAATTCCGGGCTTGTGTCCAATGTTATCTCATGATCGGGGAAACGTTTTTTCAACCAATCCCAGACTCCACCAGCGGCGGGATCGTTGATAAGAGCTCGGTCTTCGGCAGACAGGTTTGATTCTGAGAACCCGCCTTTTCCCTTCCCGGCTTTCTCTTCAGCTTTTGCTTTGTCGTATTTTTCTTCCAGCTCATGCCGTTTTAGCTTGCCGAGATTGGTCCTCGGCAACGGTTCTCTAGTGATCGCGAAATCAGTTATATGGAGATATGAAGCCATTCCTGAAGCAGCGGACTTCAGTGCATCGGCCACCGCTTTCTTGGCACCGCCTTCGCCGGTGGACTTCAATTCGGGCACCACCAGCGCTACCAGCTTATTGTCTTTCTTTAGCAGTCCGATCTCGCGAATAGCGTCTTGTTTCGCCAGCTTCTCTTCAACGTCGTCCGGCTGAAACTTCTTGCCGCCTTCCATAACCATCGTCGAAGATGCGCGTCCAGTGATGTGGAGATTGCCGTTTTTGATGAAACCTAGATCGCCCGTGCGGAACCAGCCATCTTCTGTAAAAGCTTCTTTGGTCTTGTCCTCGAGGTTCAGGTAACCACTGAAAACATTAGGTCCGCGAGCAACAACTTCGCCTTCGTTTGGGTTGTCTTCCGGCTCTTTGAGCGGAGCTTTCTCTTTCGCATGTCGTCTTGGTTCTTCATCATCCCTCTGAATCGGAATGATTTTTAGCTCTACATTCGGTATCGGCTTGCCTGTTCCTTCGATGTCGGGATTTTCCGGCATGCGCATAGCCAGCAACGGCGAAGTTTCAGTCAAACCGTATCCAATCGCTATATCCCAGCCCAGCGCTTTGAATTTCCTGGTCAGCGCTGGATCAAGTGGTGCGCCTCCGGAGGTAAATGTCTTCAGCGTCGGACCGAGTCTGTTGCGCACACCTTTGAAAAGTAGCTTGCCCACTCGTATTCCAATTTGGTCGCTGGCTTGAGCTACTGCCAGCATGGTGTCGAATATGGTGCCGGTAAATTTACTGGCGTGTGCCTTCTTGTTCATCGCATCGAATAGCGATCGTAAAATTCTTGGCACAGAAACCAGGATGGTTGCATGTCCTTCGTTAATCGCTCGCATCAATTCCGGACCCGTCAGTGATTGAGGCATGATGATCGGCAAGCCTAGTTTTAAGGGACCCAGCAATCCAATATTCAGTGGGTAAACGTGAAAGAGCGGCAAAGGTAGCAATATGCGATCGGTTGGACCGATGAACGTCATTTGAGCGAATGCGGCATCAAGCTGCGATCGAATGTTCTTATGAGTAAGTGGAACGCCCTTAGGCATCCCAGTTGTGCCTGAAGTATAAAAGAGTATCGCTACATCATCTTCTGGGACTTCCTGTGTTTCTAGTAAGTCTTCGAAGTCTTGGCGTTTGCTTTCCAACTTCGTCCAACTATCGACACCGGTCTCTTTGTCTACTCTATAGACTCTCAGGGTGCCATTGCTCAGCGGTTCTGCGTGGGGGGCTTCTAGTTTGATTTTGGTTTCTTCCAGTTTCTTTACGCCGTTTTCGTCTGTGAAAATCAGCACCGCTTTGCTGTCTTTGACGATGTGTTCCAGCACTTCAGCAGACTGTTGTGGGTCGACCGGAACGACAACAAGTCCGCTGTAAACTGCTGCCAGCGCGCAGATAACCCACGACGTTGAATTTGCCGCGAAGACAATTACAGTCTTACCGTTTTTGATTCCCAGCCGTTCAAAACCTGCTGCAACTCGGCGAATCCTTTCCCCAAGCGCTGTGTAGGTGATTGTGCTGGAGCCGGTTCGAGTGAATTGAATCAGCGCCGGGTGCGCATTATGTTTGTCGAAATCATCTACCAGCGACCGTAGAGTTGGTGCAGGACCGGTTCGACGCCCCAGCTCGATCCTCTCCCCTGCTGCAACTTGAACATCCATAATCTACCTCAGTTCGCTTTCGTCCTTTGTGGCGGTTTGCTTGCTACCTTGCCGTTTCTCAAGGGCAAGCAGTTCCGCTTTGATTTGCGGCAGAACTTGCTTTGTGGCATTGTATCCGGCTGCGATTGCCTTGTGAATAATTTCGTCGTCCTTTGTGACCGGAGGCACGAAGTCTACGTCGGGGAATATGAGGATGTCGGAGGCTTCCGCCTTCGGATGGTCTGCTGCCGCCATCATGATATCGGTGACTCGGAGCACTACTGATTTCATAGACTTGAATGTCTTATTATCGACGGGTTTTATCGCCTTGTCGCAGAGGACCGAAACAGTTAGTCCTTCACCAAGTTTGTCAGCGATGTTGTTCGGCAAGTTGGCTCTCAAACCGCCGTCCACATAAAGCTTTCCGTCGATTTCAACCGGGCGGAAGACAGTTGGCACCGTGTTGCTGGCCAGAATTGAGAGAGGCAAGTCGCCTTCGGTCAGAACGCAAGTGCGACCGTCGGTAATGTTCGTTACTACCGCCGCGAAAGGCTTCTTCAGCCCTTTGAAGTCTGCAGGCAGTTCTTTGCGCAACAGTTTTAGATATCCCTTTCCGGTTGATAGACCTGCAAATGGTTTGCCGCAAATCAGGTGTTTCACAGGAGCTAGAGGCTTTAGAATCTGGCGCACGATGACGCCTTTGAACATTGCGTCCTGTACTGTTTCATCGACGAACAGTTTTTCAATTTCAGCCGGTGATTTGCCGGAGCAATACAGTGCTCCTATCGTCGCGCCAAGGCTGGTTCCTACAACACCATCGATTTGAATGCCATTGTCTTCTAAGCAATTCAGGACGCCAATCTGCGCCAATGACTTAAACGCGCCGCCGCCTAGGGCAAGAATCAAGCGAGGTCGCTCTTGAGGGCTCTTTTCTTCGAAGTTCACTTTAGCGTCCGGACTTACTTCGGTGGGCGGAACGAGCACATCGGGGTCGCGGTTGACGGCTATTCCCATCGGACGAAAGTCCACATCCTTGAGCTTCGCAGCATCCGACGCCGGCGCGGGTCCGGTCGATACGACCACCATTATTAGAAGGAAGATGCCGATAAGCTTGTTCATCGAATTGCCCCTGATTTCTTTAGACTCCTGGCGCGCCGACTGATGGCGGTAGGAGGGAGACGGGGCTATGCTCGATAAGTTCCGAATCGCTGAATTCTGGCGTGGGACGCGGCTATTGATGTGGGACGCGGCTATTGATGTGGGACGCGGCTATTGATGTGGGGGCGTGTTGCACACGCCCCTTTTTTTGTCGGGGCGACGCCATGTGTCGCCGGTGGGCGGGATTTATCCCGCCCATACTGTGGAAATGGGCGTAAACCGCGCTAAGGACTCATTGACCTGTTACAAGGTACTTGAATGAGGTAATGAAAAGGGCGCACGCAATGCGCCCCTGCGCTATTCGTCGTCGGGTCCAGGTGTCGGTGTGGACGGCGTTGGCACCGAGGGCTCATGCGGGTCGGACGGGTAGTTGCCGATTGTGACCGTAACAGCTTTTACGGCTTTGTTGCGTAGGATCATAAAGCTCAAGCTCTCGCCGACTTTACGGGCTCTGACTGCATCTTGAAGCTGCTGTGCCGTGCTGATGTCCTTTCCGTCGATTTTTTGAACCACGTCCATGCGCTCTAACCCGGACTTAGCTGCAGAGCCATTGCTAAAGACTTGCGAGATGAATACTCCGTTGGTGCCGGACGGCAGCCCGAGCCCTTTCAGCGTGTTTTCGTCCAAGGCGCCGACCTTCAGTCCCAGAAACGGGCGTTCGATTTTCTTTTCTGCAATGAGATCGGTGACTGTCGGTTTGGCAATATCGATTGGAATTGAGAAGCCGATGTTCTGGGCTCTAGCGGCGATCGCGGTGTTTACCCCTACAACCTGCCCGGTCATGTTAAGTAGCGGACCGCCGGAGTTGCCTGGATTGATGGCTGCGTCTGTCTGAATGAAGTTGATGTTGCCATTTACGTCGGTGACTGTTCGTCCGACGGCAGAGACAATACCCAGTGTCACGGAGTGGTCGTAGCCCATCGGTGAACCGATTGCGATGACGAATTCACCAGGGCGTAAGCCGGTCGAGGTGCCCATTTCGGCTGTAGGCAATCCTTTGGCATTGATCTTTACGACTGCCAGATCGGAAAAACTGTCGATACCAATAGCGGTGGCTTCAAACTGACGTTTGTCGTTGAGCGTAACCGTGATTTTGCTTGAACCTTTGACGACGTGAGCGTTGGTGACTATGTAGCCGTCTTCTCGAACAATAAAGCCAGTCCCTGTGTTATGGCGTTCAGGGCGCGGACCTGTGCCACCACCACCACCGCGCGGCATTCGCTGTCCATTGAAGAAGAAATCAAACCCCTCCGGCAAATTTCCAAATGGATAATTCAGACCGCGTACAGGTTGGTTAACTTCGATGTTTACGATTGCCGGTGCGACGCGTTCTGCAATGTTAGCAATTGTCGTCGATGTTAGCGGAACACCCTGCTTTCCATCGACCGATTGTGCAAGTGATTGCGCAATGAAGTGTCCAGCTGTTGATTTCCTGTCTGAAGCGACCTGATCGTCAATGGCACTATTGGTAGTGGCGGCCTGCGCCTGCATGCCCGTACGTGTGGTTGCCTCGACTAGCGACAAACCGACCAGAACCGATGCCGCAATCAGAAGAGTGAAGCTCAGTGTTTTTTTCATATGTCCTCGATTTATCTGCCCATGCCCAGTTGTTGAGCGGTTTGGAACACTTTTCCTTCTGTCAGGATGGACGGTGCGATGATGACTTCAACCTGCTGCATCTCTGCCAAGTTGGAGGCGCCCAGCGTTCCCATACTGGTCTTCAATGCTCCTACAAGATTTTGGGAGCCGTCGTCAGTGCGAGCCGGTCCGGTCAAAATCTCCGCCAGACTTGCTGACGTGCCTACTTTGATTCTTGTTCCGCGCGGCAGAACCGGGCTGGGCGTTGCCATACCCCAGTGGAAGCCGCGCCCCGGGGCTTCTTTGGCGCGCGAGAATGGCGAGCCAATCATGGTGATGTCTGCTCCGCAGGCGATTGCTTTGCAAATGTCACCGCCTACGCCCATGCCGCCGTCAGCGATGATGATTGGTGCGATTCCGTGTTTTTCTGCAAACGTGTGCTTGGCGGCTGCGCAGTCCGCAATTGCTGTGGCCATCGGAACCCCGATGCCCAAGACTCCGCGCGAAGTGCATGCCGCACCCGGTCCCACACCGACCAAAATGCCAGCGACGCCTGTCTCCATCAGTTCCAAGCATGTTTGATAGGTTACGCAATTGCCGACGATGACAGGGCAGCCAATCTTCTTGGTGAATTTGTTGAGGTTTAAGCTGGGTTGTCCCATTGCCGATTTGTGCTCGAGCCCGGTCACCGTGGACTGAACGACAAGCACGCCAAGTCCGGCTTCCACTGCGATCGGTCCGTACTTTTCAGCCCAGTTAGGGGTGACGGAAGCTGCAACCAGCACGCCGCCCTCCTTGATTTCGCTGATGCGTTTGGCAATTAAGCTCTCTTGTACAGGCGCCGTATATAGCTTCTGCATCAACTGTACGAAACTGTCTTTATCGCTCTTGGCGATTTCATCGTACGCTTCTTCAGTGTTTTCGTAGCGCGTCTGCAGACCCTGAAGATTCAAAACGCCCAGCGAGCCAAGCTTGCCGAGCGCTATTGCCATATTCACATCAACGCAGCTGTCCATTGCGCTGGCGATGATCGGTATATCCAATTTGTGATAACCAAGTTTGACCGAAATGTCGCAAACTTCCGGATCACAAGTAAGAGAACCAGGCACCAGGGCGATTTCATCGAACCCGTAGGCGCGTCGTGTGCGCTTTCCTAACCCAATCATCATTCCGCCTTGTGCGAGCCTTTCCTGGTATTCAAGCGACTTGCTGGTCGTCATTTTGTAACCGCCTTTGGGACTTGGTTCGTGGTTTCCGAATATATTATGTAGGTGTATTCTCTTCTTTGTATTTGATTTGACTTTAGCTTACCAGTCAAGTAGTTGATTCTTCCCAATTTGAGAGCGAACCTTCACAGATGAAACCACTTACCGTCATCGGGCTCAACTCCGGCACGTCTATGGATGGCATTGATGCTGCGGTTTTTCGGATTGAACCAGTGGGCAGCGGCCATGTAAACGGTTCTGCGGATTCCACTCCTGCTCTCAAATTTACGATGTTGGGCAGCATTCTTTATCCGTTTCAAAACAGATTTCGCGACCGGCTCATGCGCCTTGTCGGCTCCGGCACCGCGACACTTGAGGAAGTTTGTCTACTCAATACTTCTCTTGGAGAGATCTTTGCTGAGGCTGTTCTGCGACTATTGAAAGTGAGCGGACTGTCGAAAAACGATGTCGATTTGATTGGTTCGCATGGTCAAACCATCTGGCATTGTCCTGACTCTAAGTCGTTGTGGGGCGTGAACACGACTGGAACTTTGCAGCTTGGCGAGCCATCCATCATTGCGCTGCGCACCGGCATCCCTGTGATTGCTGATTTTAGAACTGCCGATGTCGCTGCCGGTGGGCAGGGAGCACCACTTGTTTCTTTTGCTGATGCGGTGTTGTTCGGGCAGGATCACAAAGCAACCGGTGTTTTGAACATTGGTGGTATCGCCAATTTGACAGCTATCAACAATCACGGAAAAGCAATTGCCGCCTTCGATACCGGTCCTGGAAACATGCTCATAGATCGCGCTTGCCAGCTCTATTTCAACTGCGAATTTGACGACGACGGCAGAATCGCTGCCGGCGGTCAGGTCATCGAGCCGTGGCTGAACGAGATGAAGGCGCATCCGTATTTTAAGCGACAACCTCCAAAGACGACTGGACGAGAGCTTTTCGGCTTCCCCTACTTCGATCGAGTTGTAGTGCCGTATGTAGAGCGCGAAAGGATCAGTAAAGCAGATGTTGTGAAAACGCTGACAGCCTTCACCGCATCTTCGATTGCTGATGGCTACGAGGCCTTCGTGAAACCTAAGACAACGATCGAACGATTGGTTCTCGGTGGTGGCGGAACTTTCAATAGTGAATTGGTTCGGCTGTTGAAAAACTATTGGCCCAACGAAGTTGCCATCGCACGCCACGAGGATTTTGGAATATCGACAAAATACAAGGAAGCGTTGCTTTTCGCGCTACTTGCTTACACCACATATTTCGGCATCCACAACAACGTACCGATTTGCACCGGCGCATCTCGTCCTGTATGCCTCGGTAAATTGGTAAAAGCGTAGGGGCGATGCCATGCATCGCCCGGTAATCGCACCAGTAATGCTTTTCCGAAGGGTAGGGGCGATGCCAGGCATCGCCCGGTTTTAATCCTGATGCCTATCAGAAACGCACTAGTGACGCCAGCCTAGTGAAAGCACGTTGTGCGACTATTTCCTGGTTGAGCGTGCAAGCATTTCTTGGTTGAGAAGACGTCAAATCTGGTATGGTTCATTCGTAAGACGAGCGCACCGAGTGCTCAATAAATTCAATCGCCGTCGGGGAAAAGCAAATGCCTACAACTGACACGGATCTCGTGCTTCATTTGCCGGAAGACATCAACTATGAGTGCACTGGCTGCGGCAAGTGCTGCGGCGGTTGGTCCGTCCCCATGACGCAGGATGACTACGAACGCATCACCGGTGTTGATTGGAGTCAGTATGACAGCCGATATCAGATGCAGGATCTTTTTCGCGAGTTGAAACCTTACGAGTCCGCAGGCACGCCATATGCCTACGCCATCAAAGAAGGCGGCGACGGACACTGCCCGTTCCTCAAAGACGATCTTTGCTTTATTCACTCGAAGCACGGTTCAACTTTCAAACCGTCGATTTGCCAACTCTTTCCGTATTGCTTTAACGAGACCCCAAGCGGGATTTATGCGACAGTAAGTTTTGTCAGTATGGGTGTGGTCAACAATTCCGGCAAGCCACTGACGGAACAACGTGACTATCTTGAAAGCAAACTCAAAGAGTTCAGAACACTTTTCCCCGATCACCATCCCAATTGGTCTAACCTGAAACTGGCTGTTGATAAGCCACTTGCTTGGGATGAGTATCTCGAGATCGAAAAGGAAATGCTAAACATCTGGTCAGAGCGCGACAAGTCGCTCGATCTGCGATTCCTTGCAATTTCCGATATGCTCCTGGAAAAATTCAAGGGCGTGCCAGTCGCGCCGCCATCGAGCATCGGTCCGATGAAGAATATCGATAAGCAGCTTCTTGTGGCTCTATATAAGATCTACTTTCCCCATAAAAAGCTAGGAAGAGGTGAAGGTGATTTCAACGCAGGAAGATTCACTTATCAGATGATGTTTGAAGGCGTTTTTCCCGGCTTGCGTTTGCGCTCTCCGACCAAGTCTTACAGCTTTGAAGAGCTGGCAAAAATCGACTTTCCTGAAGACAGAGATGTCGAAGACCTTATCTACCGGTACTTCCGCTCCCGCATTTTCGGCAAACTGTACTTCGGCGCCGGCTTCGGACAACTCAGTTTGATCACCGGCTTCCACCATCTTCTCCTTACATATGTACTCTTAAAAGAGAACTCAAAGATAGTGGCACTTTCTCGAGGAGCAGGAACGCCTAGCTATTTGGACGTTGTTGTCGCCGTCCGAACCCTCGAAAAGCGCTTGGGTGAAACATCCCTGGGCGGCTATGCGGCGGCGATTCTGGAGCTGCTTCTCTTCAGCCCCAGTCGCATGCGTCGCATTCTCACTAACACATAAAGCGAAGCGTAGGGGCGCATTGCATGCGCCCGGCCCCAGCCGCATGCCCCCAGCCCGGCTGTGTACCAGCCACAGGCACGTCAGTTGTCAAATTGCTGAAAGAGTCCGCAAACACAGGACCCTCCGGCATTTTCGGTAGCCGGTCCCGTTTAATGTGTATTCCAGACAACATTTTCCCCGTTGACTTGCTTTCGTGTTTCTTGTAATCTAGCCCCACTGATTCCAAGTGGTCGCGCTTTTTGCGACCAGTTTTTAAATTCACTTACTAATTTTGAATATAACTGGCAGGAGGTTCTCTAATGATCCGTAAACTTACTATGTCTGCTCTCGTCGTAGCCGCCCTCGCAATGAACGTTCCAGCATTTGCGCAAGCTCAAGGCGATCAATTCTCTTCAGCCGGTAACGAAGGACAATATGCATCCGACGTCCAAGGCAACACCGGTACTCAAACCCGCCAAGAAATGGACAGCCAAGCACCGACATTGCAAGGCGCCACCAACGGTACAATCGGACCACAAGGCTCTGATGCCACCTACATCACCGGCGTCAACACCGCAGGTACTGTACGTGT
>DTSE01000086.1 GCA_012965515.1 Candidatus Melainabacteria bacterium
ACCGCACCATGTTCGTTATGGGCGCGTCAGTATGGAAAATGGAAGCCTCGTCTTCGACAATTCCGCGTACGGTGTTCGCACGACAATGGCTGATCGAATGACGACCAGAAGTTTTACAGCAACCACAGGGCATCAGTATTCCATTACACAAAACGAACGTGGGCACACCGTATCGTTCAGAGACCAGCATGGCGAATGGACAAGGGAAGGCGAGTGGCACTCAAACGGGATCAACTCATGGCGACATACTGGCACTGGAGAATTACGCGAGGGCCGTGTATCGCTAGGTGAGCATGGCGCTTTCAGGTTTGAAGCAACGCGCCAAGGTAGAGTAGTCGAAAGGCATGACAGTTCGACGAATTTACTTGCCGAACATAGAACAGTACAAGCAGATCTAAACCGCCGATTCGGCATCACATTTGCTGAGCCCGGAGATGTCAGAACTGATCAACAAATTCGTTATGTTGCGGGGATGCCAACGCTGGCAGAACTGCGCACGCTTGAAAGTGTTTTGGAACGCAGTCCTCACATCAGCTTTCAAGGAGTGAGAATGTGGTTTGCTGCGTCAGGCGGTGAACACCACGGTCACTACACCAACAGTGGACAAGATCATCGCTGCGGAGGTGAATGCCAGTCGCGCGGCAATGTGAGCCTGACACAGGGAGACATGGTCATCACACCGCGCGGACGTATGCATACAGAAGGAATGTACTCACTCGAAGGCACCCTTCTGCACGAGCTAGCACACCATGAACAAGGTGAATTGTTTGGTCAATCCGACTTTAACTGGGGCATCGGTCCTATGAGAACCTGGAGAATGCAACAGCAAGCCAGAGAACTGGGCTGGATTTTCAGCACCTTGCCGTCAAGAGAAGAAGACAGAAATGGAATCAACCACGATCTTCCTGGAAGACCACTCTTAATCGATAACCAAGGAAGATATTGGAGCAGAAATGGTACAGACCGTGAAGGAAATACACGCTGGACAAGAGTCATCGGAGGCAATGATCGAAGCGGGATTTTGGTCGGCGGACAATTAAGCGGTGACAGAAACGACACGATTACTAATGATCGAATGAGAGAAATAGCTGCCGTGAGACCGGCAACAGGGTATTTCATTGCACCTGATGAGATGCAAGCCGAAGCTTTCAGTGCGTTCAGGATTGACGCAAATCGACCGGGAGACAACAGAAGAACACTCTTTCTAGCTTCCAGGCGTTTGTATGACGTAATCCGCGATCAAGATCAATCGAACATAGACCGCCGACTTGGCACAGATAAGACAACTGGGCTGTCGCTCTTTGTTCGCGATATCAACGGCGCCGTGATTCGCAATACACAAGAAGTGCGTGACAGAATTAGGCAGGCAGAAACTTCTTGGAATGAAGATGCTGCGGCAAAACGTCGAGAGCACGAAGCAGAATCACGACAGCAAAGACACGGTCGGCATCGTCAGCCGTAGCAATGGCTGAGCGTAGAGGCGCATTGCATGCGCCTTTCTTGTAGGGGCGATGCCATGCATCGCCCGGTTTCATTGGTACGCAATGAATGGTGCATGCGATGCGCCGGCTACAGATGGCGCGTCGGCAACGCGCCATATAAAAACGGGCGTGTGCAACACGCCCCCACGCTATTTGAAAAGGACGAAGTCCGCTCCCCCTTAATGGAACGGACTTCAATCTTCGCTCTCTTCTTTCGTAAAAACTAATGGCTATGCTTTATTGCGGTAAACTGCGTTTGCCTTCTTCTCTTTGATCACGTCCATGCTCGGCTCACGTTCGAGATGTCTGATCTTCTCGGCGTATTGTTGCGGGCTAAGACGCTGACGAGCGCCGCGAGTGTTCTCTTCACTACCGGCCGGCTGATCTGCCAGACGAAGATCTTTGGTGCCACCACCAACCAATTGAATGATATTCGGGTCTGCTCCGACAGGACGACCGGCATTGTCAGACAGGCTAAATTCAGGAATTGGCAGGTTGCCTGTCGGTCTCGCCGACTCAAAGATACTTAGTTGTTGAAACGATCTTGGATTCGACCACGGCGATTCAATTGCACCATTAGTAGTACCAGTGTCGTTGAAATTATTCCTGCCGATATTTCTCTCTGTCATGACGTACGATCTCCTGTGGGGCAAATCAGAGTGGCTGCTGGGGTCACATGCCGTAGCCGCAGAATCGCTACGAATCGCAAGTGTTGTTAACTGATGCAGTCATACTAAAGTCCACGATTGACATGGAGACAACACGAGAATTCACTTGATTGAAACGTGAATTCTGATACATTCCTATGTATTCGAAATTGAGTCATTACTCCGATAAACGCGAACACGGTATGCCAAGAATACTTCTTGCAGAAGACGACGAGCTAGTAGCGGAAACAGTTGCAGACGCACTTCGACTTGCGAAGTACGAAGTTGAGATTGTTGAAAATGGTCTCGAAGCAGAAGCGTGTCTCAAGGATTCCTTATATGACATTGCGATTCTGGATCGGGGACTGCCGGAAAAAGACGGACTGGAAGTTTTAGAAAACTATCGTGCTTCCGGTGGAACGATGCCAATTTTGATTCTGACGGGCAAAACCACCATCGAAAATCGAGTTGAGGGATTGGAGACTGGCGCGGATGACTACATCTGCAAACCTTTTGCAATGGACGAACTGCTAGCGAGGGTTCGCTCTCTATTGCGCAGACCGCAGCCACTAATGACGAATGAAGTGCAAATTGGCGGACTCAAAATTGATCTGCAGAGGGGAACAGTTTCAAGAGATGGCGAGCCCGCAATTTCACTGCTCGCGAAAGAAATTGCGTTGCTTGAGTTTCTGCTGAGAAATCGCGGCAAATATTTCACTGCGATTGAGATTCTAAATAAAGTATGGGCGTCGGAATCTGACTCCACTGAAGATGCAGTCCGGCAGTGTTTCGTGCGGTTACGCAAGAAAATCGACAAACCCGGCGAAGATTCTCTTATAAAAACCAACCGAAACATGGGCTACATGATCGAATAGTGTAGGGGCGACGCCACGCGTCGAACTGCCCATCGCACTAAGGATCTTGCGACAACTTCCTTGCTGTTTCCAAATCACTGCGAGCAGCATCTGCTTTACCAAGTTTTTGGTAAACCGCTGCACGACTCTCATACCACTTTGGGAAACTAGAATGCTTGTTTATCAATCTGTCCCAGTCGGTCAGCGCTTCATTCCAGCGCGATAACCCTTCAAGCGCCCGTGCCCTAAGTTCGCGAGCTTGTGTATTGTTTGGATAAGCGACAAGAATCGAATTCAGTTTTGGCAACGCTGTAGCGTACTGTTTTAGGGCAATCTCCAGACGGCAATATTCGATTGAATCCCTAGCAAAACCGCTGTTCAATTGTTTCACGTCGCCGCGCATGAGATCGAAACTGCTGATCTTGCGCTCCAGCACGTAGTTTCGCTTTCGAGCTTCGAGAGCACCTTTGAGATCGCCCAAGGACTCCAAGCATTCAGCCAATGTGCCGTTTGCAATGACCATAGCAGATGGATCCAGCTTGAAAGTTTGCAGCTTGCGAACGTCCTTTACAGCTGCTTTGAAATCTCTCTCCTTTTGATACCTTTCGGCGCGTTTCTGATATGCGTACAAGTGATCAGGTTTTAAAGCCAAAACCGTACTCAAATCAGCAATAGCATCTTTGTTTTTACCCAACAATTCCCATACTTCGCTTCGCAAAATCAAAGCTCTTAGGTCTTTCGGATGTTTCTTCAAAAAATCCGTCGCGTACTTAACTCCAGCAGAGCCCTTCAACCGCCCCTTCGACATACGGATCTTTGCACCAACAACATCAATGCTGTCTGCGTCCACGTCCGCAGCCTTCGAAAGTGCTTCTTCCGCTTTTGCGTCGTCACCCATCCCTCGAAAAACTTCAGAAAGAATGGCCAAATTCCGCGCAGATGGTTTCGATTTCACAGCTTCCGTTGCGGGACGAAGACCAGCGGATGCTTTCTTTGCCTTGTACAAAATCCAAGCTTTTGATGCCAAAACATAGTCATCTCTCGGACTGAGCTTTTCAGCTCGTTCAATCAGTTGAATAGAGTCATTGACCCAACCAATAGCTGCATAGTTCAGTGCAGATTCAGCAAGGGCGCGTGAGTTGTTATGCAACTCAGGATGGTCGTCGAAAAATGCGCGTACAGAATAGCGATCGTCTGCAGAGCGAAGTTGAAGTAAATGAGCGAGGCTTTTGTTAATGCTATCGGGAAGCCGGTCGACCGGCATGGCATGGTTGCCGGGAAGCTGGCGCACTGGAGGCTTAGCATGAGCTGCGTGACATAACGACAGGCAACTAACTGCTCCTAGTATCGAAACAGCGAAGTAAGATACAAAAGCTGCTGCGCCTAACTTCCGCACGGCACACTCGCAAAAAACCTGGCGCCCTTTCCTGGTTCACTTTCAACCCAAATGACTCCGCCGTGAGCTTCGATAATCGCTTTGCAAACGGACAGGCCCAACCCGACTCCACCTTTAGACTGTTTCCGCCCCGCACTCGTCTGTGTGAAACGCTCGAAAAGGGCTTCTTGATCTTCCTTGTCGATTCCGGGACCTTCGTCACGAACCTCAAAAACAGCATTCGAATCACGTTTTACGGCAACGACGGTTATCTTCGAGTCGGTGGGTGAGAACTTGATCGCGTTGCTCAATAAGTTTGTCACGACACGCACAAGACGCGCCTTGTCAGCGCTGAAAGAGAAGTCACTGATCACGTCCGCAGCCTTCGAAAGTGCTTCTTCCGCTTTTGCGTCGTCACCCATCCCTCGAAAAACTTCAGAAAGAATGG
>DTSE01000087.1 GCA_012965515.1 Candidatus Melainabacteria bacterium
GAGTTATTTACTTGTTGCCGAAGAACCAAAAACCGACGAAGAGAAGACCAGCCGTAGGTTTGAAGAGAATCAACTGCCGAAAATTTTATCCATTCTCAAGACCGGCAATTTCGCCAAAGCCCTGCAAATGCTGAATGAGCTTGCCAATTCCATGCCCGTTGATTCTCAAGCGCGATATCTGTACCAGACGCTGGCTCAACGCTGCGAATCCCGCCGGGATGCCGAATACTGGTACCGGTATGACATCAAGGAAATGAGGAATTCTGGCAATCGGCATTCGACTGCTGAATTGCAGAACGGTTCGGCGTCCTTAACGGCCGCGCCACTGTCAAATGACGCGGTACATAGTTTGAGAAAAGAGGCATGGTTGCTCCTCAGCACGGACGGCGGGAAGTAGCGGCGCGCGATTATAAGACGAAGCTCTTTTGCGCGTCTGCTTTCTTTGGCGCTCTCACTGGATTTCCACTCATTTGAGAATCAAGCTCCTGTCCGGCGCCGTCTGTCGAGGCTGTCAAATAGGTTGATTCGAGGCGTTTTTGGGTACAGTTATGGTACGTTCTAGCTAAGGATTCTGCGTTGGCTCAATTAAGTGCCGAGGAATTAGACGACGCTTGCTGGCCTATTTTCCAGCGGCTGATGCACGAATTGGGCGATCGCTACGAGAATTGGCTGGTGGTGATTGAACCCAATTCAGCAGATTATTTTCTGGGTCAAGACGACCATGAGGTACTCGCCCGCGCGAGAAAGAGACACCCGCATGGTTCTTTTTTCGCTTATCGTCTCAACAAAGATCCGGTCATTGACACAATTTGAGTTTGCATATGGTGGCATACAGTGAAGAAGGCTCAATGAGCCTGACAGAACGCAGAAAGGTCGACAGGTCGGTGCGCGGCCGCATTGATGAAACCGGAAAAGTTCTTTTGCCCATCATTCTTGTAGCATCCGACGGTTTGGAAATTGAAGTCGAAGCATTGATCAATTTGCAGTTCGGTGGTGCCATTGTCATTCCAGAGGATCTGACATCTCCACTAGGATGGCGTTGTTTAGGCGCTCGACGCGTGCAAGCTGGCAGCGAATGGGTGCGCATGAATCACTATATCGGCATGATGTCTTTAGGTGGAGAGTTGAAAAACGTTGTCGTACTGGGTGGCGCAAAAACTTATCCAGTCCTGGGTCAGCGCCTTATGTCAGGACGCAAACTGACTGTCGACTTTCAGCAGGGAACTGTAATTCTCGAATAATCAGCAAAGATGATTTTCGTACGCATAGCGCACGAGAGCCGCACGGCTGCTGAGGTTCAATTTTTTTCTCAGGCGAGAGACGTGCACTTCTGTTGTACCTTCAGTGATATGCAGGGCTTCTGCGATTTCTCGGTTCGACAGTCCTTGAGCCACTTTTCTAAGTACTTCGATTTCGCGTGTGGATAGTTTTACTCGCACTTTCTCTCGGCTTTCTTGACGCTCCGTTAGATCGCGAGTCGAGTTGACCACCGAATTTAGCTGGGTGCAGAGGTCTGTCAATTTGTTGATCGAATTGCTTTGAGTTTCAAAGTCTTGATAGAGTCGCGCCTGGCTGATAGCAATGGATAGCTGGTTCGCGATTCTCGAGAGCAGGCTGATTTCCGCCTGGGTAAAAAGTCTCGCTTCATCGCACTGATCGAGGTGCACCAGCCCCATAAGCCGGCCTCGATAGACAAGCGGCACCATGATCATGGAGAGTATTCCATGATGCACAAGATCCGCTTTTACATCTGTGGCAAATGGAAAGGTGTCTTCCTGCATGACGACCAGTGGGCGCCGCTCACCGACATCGAGAAGCAGATCGTGATAGCGTTGAAACAAAACACTCTTTTCAGAAATCGGCGAGGCATCAGCCACTGTAACTTGGCGTGCAATGCGCATTGCAGATGTGGGATCAGATGACAGACAAATGATCGCGCGCGATACTTTGAACTCATCTGCGAGGCTCTGCGCGGCGCGATCGATGACTTCTTCTAAATCCAGCGAACCGTGTATATTCACAATCAGTCGATTGAGAAGCGCTTCGTCACGGGATATGCGCTCAACCCGCTGGTACATCTCGCGCAGGTTTTCCAAAAGCAATGCTCTCTGAATATTCGTCGTGATCATTCGAGGCAAAAATTTGTGATACTCGGCGATTTTCGGCAGATAGTCACTGGCCCCTGCCATCAATACTTTGAGCGCTTTGTCGGGACTATCGGCTGCCGTCATGGCAATAATCGGGCAGTTAGGGTTGATCTGATGGATGTCTCTGATCAAGTCGTCGCCGCTCATATCCGGCACTTCATAATCCATGACCACAAGGTCGAAGTGATTGCTCGCCATCACTTCACGTACTTCTGCACCTCTGGAGATACCTTTCACTCCATACAAAGGCGATTGCGCCAGGATCGCATCGCGGCAAAGCTTATGCTGTGCCTCGTTGTTTTCTATAAGCAGTACCAGACGCTCCCTAGTTTCCGCCATTCTTAGCGTCCCTGTGTCCTCTAGGTCTCCTATCGCTCCGCCTGTGGGCATTCCCCATACATATAATGCTCAGGAAATGGTCTCGGGTTATCCTGCCGAAGATAGGGGAGGGGATAAACAATTATTGCCCAACCCATAATCTAAGGGTGGATCGAAACTGCTATAAAAGCAATAGTGCTGGTTGTAAAGTGCCGCACGCCAATATCTGACTACGTGAATCAATCGTGTCTGCGTCGTTCGACCCTCACAAAAGCCCCCCAGATCTTTAGGTTGACGCTTACTAATTGAATTCGCGAGGTCCCAAAAGAGCAGCCATCCCCTCCGGCTGCTCTTTTATTTGGAGCTTTTTCCACAGGCTGAGGCTTTCAGGGATATTTTCAAATATCCCCTATCAATAGATCAGTTTTTCGACTAATAATCCCGGCTATACGCGGCCCGGGGCCGCAGGCTTGGTCAGTTCTTAATTCTTGCCTTTGCCTGTCATTTTCACTGGTTGTCTGCCGCGCTGGACATAGACATTAATCAGTTCGCTGTAAGGAATTTCTTTGGCTTGAGAGAGGTCGCAAGAATAGGGAACAGCTTCAGGATTAAACTCGATGCGCTGAGTGCGTTCGTTATTGGTATCGAAGAATTCTCCTGATATCTCGAACTCACCTTCAGGAAATGTGGCGAAACTCGGATTTATGAAATAGCCGACCGGTTGGCCGTGAGTAGAGAAAACTTGAACCTTGACTTCGGACATTAGTGGAAGACCTCCAGATGTCAGACCTCTTGTCTGTCTGCACGCTACTTTTATAGTCTGCGCGCGAAGAAATTTGGGAAGTGTAAGAAGAAAAATTCGTTAAAAAATTGCCTCAAGTCGTGGCCCTCATCTTCCACTGTGGTTTAGTAGTGATGAGAGCTGTGAGGCTCTCACAGACAAGAAGCTATGAGGAGTTTGCCAAAATGTCCTACACCATAGTTGCTGACGTCTGCGAAGGTATTGGTGATTGTATTCCTGTATGTCCAGTAGAGTGCATCCACTGGGTAGAAGGCAAAGTCAATACTAAGTCGACGAAGTACACATACATTGACGACAGCACCTGCATTGATTGCGGAGCCTGTTTGTCGGTTTGCCCTATTGAAGGGGCAATCCTTGATGAGTGGAAGCCCGAGCTGCAAAAGCCCTAAGCTTCTCCCCGTCAATATGTAAAACTCGCGCCCATTCTTCTGAATGGGCGCGTTTTGATTTTCAGCGGTTCTATATGCGCATTACCGCGTGACTACTTACTAGGTCTTGTAATTGTATTTTTCAGCATCAACAAAAAAGGATGCTGCCATTTCGCGCATCCGGTCCATGCGTGACTGTAAAAGTTCGGTCAGTTGCTCGCTTTGCTCTGCTGTGATTCCTCTGGGTATATCGATTGGATGTCCAAAGATGTGCACCATGGGTGTGCCCCACCAGGGCGCCATAAAGTTATCCCAACTGTCCATCCAGTAGTTATGGCGTGTGTGTGTGACCAGCGGAATGATCGGCAATCCGGTTATTTCGGCAAGCCGCACCAGTCCCTGCTTAACCTGATAACGAGGCCCGCGTGGTCCGTCTACCATCATTGCCAGGCGACTGTTGGCTTTGGCTGCGGTTTTCATCTCGAGGGCGCCGCGCACTCCGCCATGTGCCGGCGAGCCACGAGCAGTGGAAAAACCTATTTCTTTGAGGGCCCGGGCGATAATTTCGCCGTCTCTGCTATTGCTGATTAAGATTGTCAACTTGTTGTTAGGGCGCAAGCTCGGCAATCCGACCATGCGACCATGGTAGATGGCGAAGATGGCCGGCTTGGATTGATCTTCGTCTTTGCTTTCTGCCGTACCGAATTCTTGCCAGAGATTGTCAAGGTAAGGGCGGGATTCGGCAGGATAAAAGAATGTATTTGGATAAGTAGAAGTTGAGAAAAGGGTGCCCGTTTTGCAGACGCCAACCAGGACAGATCGCCTGAATCCGTCCAAAACTGGGTATTTTAGGAAGATGTCCCGGAGCCGAATCTTCAAAGTGCTGATTATATCCTGCTTAAGAAGAAGGCCTTAACGATACAAAAAAGGTCATAAAGTGCTCAAAAGCATGACTGGCGCATGCACTGTGATATTATCTACTACTGCCAAGAAATAGATCATAGGAAAAACACAAGAATAAGGGCGAACAGTCAATGGCACTTGTAGCAGAACATAAGATTGAAATCGTAGAATCACACCGCCGCTCTGGCAAAGACACCGGCTCGCCGGAAGTGCAAGTTGCGCTTCTGACTGAGCGCATTAATCAGTTG
>DTSE01000088.1:0-18410 GCA_012965515.1 Candidatus Melainabacteria bacterium
GCAAGACATTTTGGGAATTAGGCAGTCTGCTGTGTCCCAGCATTTGGCTTTGCTCAAGTCTCACCAATTGATCAAAGAAAGGCGCGATGGCCGTCATGTCTTGTATCGGTTGGCAATGCCCCAGCTTGCGGCTTGGCTCGTGGAAGGCATACCGCTCATTGTTCCTAATGATTCCGATTCCAAGCTTCTTAAATCGGCCGCCCAGAGAGCCCTTTCTCAGTGGTCTGCTCCTGTGACTGAGCCAGAGAAAGAGAAAACGCTAGCTAAGAATATGAACTAAACGAGTAAGGGCTGCGCTTTTGGGTTGAGTTTGTGGCTTCTCGTCTTCACTTCTACAGGACTTTGCAGGAGGCATTTTTCCCTACTTAGAGAAGAGTCAGTTACAAGTAAACTTGGCTCGCAAACTCGCTGTTACTACAGTTCGCGCACAAAAAGACTTCCATATGAAAGCAAGTACCCGAGCTTCCCTTATCACAGCCGTCGTGTTTTTCCTTGCTGGGGGCGGGATCTCCGGATGGTTGACTAGTGACAATGACATACTCAACGTCTTGGAGGTTCGAAACGATATTGTTGTCGCATTTTTCTTCGGCGGAATTTTTGCCGCTATCGTCGGAGCGGGTCTCAGTTTGTTTCTCGATAAGGTAATCAATCAGCATGATGACGCATAGTGTTGATTTTGGCTGTCTTCCGGTCCCTGGTAGTTCGGCTCTAATTGATTAACTCACAGTGTTAAGCGGCTCTCCACATTTATGTGTCAAGCTAGAAAACAACATAGCTACAAAATGCACTGCGCTAATTTTCTTGCTGAATCGCTCTACGTCTGCGTCAGCAAAGACATGTGTAAGTGTGCTAACGTATGGATCTAAAGGGATTAGGTTGTGCTTTGCAAAACCCTTAACGTGGGGCTTGTCAAGCTGTTCTGCTTGCTGTAGAACCTGGCGCCCGCCTCTATGTTTGGAGAAATCAGTCAAGCAGAAGGGGGTGTCAATACGCTCCTGTCACGCCTATCCATAAGCCATGCTCAGGTTTCGCAACGGCTTGTCGTACTTCCAAAAATCCGCTTTTTGTAAAAAGCAAAGAAGCACGTAACGTCTCATATCATCTCAAGCGTCTGGAATTAGGCGCATGGATAGTATCCGGAACCAAGCATATTCGGCAAGAACATCCGGTTTCGCTGAAATTGATAAGCGCTATTGAGAAAGCTGATGAGGCGTGAGCAAGGAAAAAGTTGCCTCGCATGCGAAATGGTCTCGAAAGATTGCTGCGATACACTGTCCTGACGGGGTTCTTGATGCCAAATTCAGCTCATACCATTACCGAAATAGCAAAGGAGCTGGCCAAGCATCCTTTTGTAACTTATCTCGACGATGTTCAGCTATCGGACGGTCTCCTCGCTGGTGCAATCAAAAACGCTGCGGTGATCGCTTGCTCGGACATGGGTTTGCTAGTGCCGTATGTATGCAGTTCGGCTAAGGTGCAATTGTTTTTGTTCCAAAATGGCGGACACAAATTTTCGAGTGGGGGATTTGTTGAAACGGTGGTCGGATCTGGAGTTGAGCACATAGTTGTGTATGGACATTCGGTTTGTAATTACACAAAACATATGGCTAAATCGGTTGTCGACACACCTGCAAAAAAAGGTCTTGAATTCTCCGAAAGGAGTCAACTCGAATTGTATTCTGTTGCTCTTGACTGCGATAGTGCATCCCTTTGGGAACATGTTGGTCAATTCAACGTTCTTTTCGAACTGAGTAAAATGCTTGCAGATCCTTCTATTCTCCAATTGGCTACAGAACGAAACCTTGAATTGCACGCATGGTTTTACAAGTCTGACAGTGAGCAGTTCGAAGTATTTGATCCTGAGCGCGGAGCATTTGTAGTACCCGATATCAATTTGTCTAACTCCTCGGTCATTAGTTTAGTTACAGCTGAAGGGCACTATCGATGAACGGAACATTTCATACTCGCAAAAATCTTCATATCAGCTCAAAGGTACACACTAAGTAATGTCTAATTTTTTCCCGGTGGTTGTGGTTCTGGCGCCGTTTATTGCAGCCATAGTGACCGCACTTCCGCTAAGCTCCCCAGTTGATAGGCGCTTGCATTTAGGTTGGGCGCTTCTTATCGCCAGCTTCTTATCTTCCTTGCCCCTCATGTGGCATGCAATTGGGAGTGCAGACCCAATCAGGGTGGCGCTCTTTGCTCTACCGTGGAGCGTTTTGCCTCTTGTGGAGCTGTCAGTAGATCGCCTGGCTGCGCTCATGATGGTGGTCATCTCTAGCATCGGCATGTTGCTTTATCGCTATTCGCGACGTTACCTGCAACAAGACCCTGGGCTAGCCAGATTCATGACGCTGCTCTCGTTGTCCATAGGTACGCTTCTTTTCATGGTGGCGAGCGCCGACCTGATTTCCCTTTTTGCTGCTTGGCAGCTGTTGAGTTGGTTTTTGTGTCTTCTGGCGCACAATCTCACACATGTTCCTACTGCGCAAAGCTCCTTTCGAACTTTCATAATGTTGCGCTTCGGAGACATTGCTTTCCTCTGCGGAATAGCCCTCGCTTTTCATTTGTACGGCACCGTTCAAATCTCTCAGTTATTCGCGCTGGCAGCAACTGACCAAACTATATTTGCCCCATTCGGGACTGGGCTCGAAATCAGTGGACCGACTGCAGTGACACTTTTGCTCATGATTGGCGCGATGAGCAAGTCAGCGCAGTTCCCACTGCACATGTGGTTGCCCGATTCACTATACGCTCCAACGCCTATACACGCGCTCCTTCACGCCGGCATCATCAACGCCGGTGGTTTCCTGCTCAACAGACTGGCGCCGCTCTATGCGTTGAGTCCAATGACACTGCATTTGGTGCTTCTGGCTGGAATACTAACATTAGTCTCTGGCAAGTGCATGATGTTGGCATCAAGCGATGTCAAAAAATCACTGGGGTATTCGACGCTAGGCCAGATGGGCTACATGATGATGGAGTGCGGACTGGGAGCTTTCTCGCTGGCTGTCTTCCACCTGGTCGCTCATGGTCTTTTCAAGGCTACTGTTTTCCTAAACTGCGGTGATGTAATTCACAAAGCCAGGTTGAATCCATATAGTCCTCCAGTGCCGGCACCGGGTCCGCCGAACTTGTTCGTGTGGGCTGCGGGTTTCATCGTGTCACTTCTCATGCCATTGGCGATGATCATAGGCATCCACTATGCGCTGGGCATCAACTTTTTCACACCGCAAGGCGTTTTTATTTTTGTACTCTTCAGCTGGGTTACTGCTTCGCACGTCACCCTGACGCTGTGCCGACTCGACGCAAAGTGGAGCGGAATGACCGGGGCGCTGCTACTAATTGCTCTGATTGCAACCGCTTACTTTTTCGCAGCCGAATCCTTCACTCATTTTTTGTATCCCAATGCAAAAGATGTTGCCGCATATTTTCAAGCAGCAGCCCTCCCGGATGGTGTCTTCTTTGTGTTTGCCGGGTCGCTTGTCGTTTCCATAGTCGTAAGTTGGTTCATGATCTATCTCCACTATCACGACAGAACCGCTGTAAGAACGGGCGAGTTGTGGGCAAGAGTGTATGTGCTCATTTTGAATCGAGTCTATATGGACGGTATCGCTATGCGGCTATTCGACTTGCTCAAAAGTGCCGGGCGCGTGCTAGACAGCTCGCGTGTGGCGTTTCCTGTAGTAGCGCTTATAGCTTTGGGTTTTGCATGGAAAAGGTTGCCACTTCTGCCGGCTGACTTGCCGGTCGCGCTGGTACCATTGGTTCTTGCCGCAGTATGCCTGCCTCTATTCCCAATTCATGGTCTCTATACAACTGTGTTGACACGTGCGCCCAGAATCATATCTCTGGCACTGGCACTCCTTCTGCCATTATTGGGAATCTTTTTGATTCCCAGTATTTCGCCTCAATTTCTGCCGGCAGTGGGCGTTCTTTCTGCCTTCGGCGCTATTTGGGGATCGCTGAAAGCGCTTATGCAGGTTCGAGTCTTGCATCTTCTGTCATATGCTGGGATGGCGTTGTATTCCATTCTCTGGTGGCATCTTGCACATGCGGGCAAGCTGACCTCTACTGGGATAATGTATGCCTGGGCGGTCACGCTGGTTATCGGCGGGCTGGTGCTAGCGTGGGATCGCATCCGGGTCCGGTACGGCGATCTCGATCTAGATCATATAGGTGGGCTGCTCAAGCCGATGCCGCGCTTCACTTTGTGCATGGGTTTGCTGATCATGGCCGCTGTGGGACTGCCGCCATTTAGTCCTTTCTATGGTTATTTAGGAATTTTGCTCAGCCCTTCATCAGGGGTGTCTTTTGGTTTTGGTCTGTTGGCGGTTATTGCAGCCTGGTTCGCCGCATCATGGTATTTGTTCAAATTGATGCAGCGGCTTTTGTTTGGCGCACATAGGGAGGATCTTAGATACGAAGATCTTCGCCCTATGGAAATTGCCGCCTTTGCGGTTGTAGTTCTGCTTCTTTTGGTGCCTGTCAGCATCCCGCAAGATTGGCTGCAGACAGTAGTCGCCCCTCAAACTTCGCTAATTGAGGATCGGTCATGACGATTACAAAATCTGAAATCGAATCTGTGAGTTCGAGCGCAGAGGTTAGAGAGCTGGTTCATCGCGCCAGTATGGTCCTTGCGCATTACTGGCCGATGACTACATTCGTCCATCACAACCCGATAAGAAGCCTGGAGACTCTCCCCTTTCACGACGCGGTCAAATTTGCAAGACGCTTCACCGGGGGGCGCGGCTATTTTTCTAATGAGCTGTATAGACAGCTTGTGCGAACCGGACGGATTAGTTATGAGCATTTGGATGTAGCTGTCAATTCAATCGCGCGCAGCGAGTCAGTGGAAATTGCGGGACGACAGGTTAGCCACTTCGACGTTCTTCGGACCCACATGTTGGTCGGAATCACGGCTCCTTCTGACGATGTTGTTTCGGCGCTTGTGGATCGCGCGTCGATTAGCGGAGAGACTTTAGCTCTGGCACAGGGGGCGTCGCAAAAAGCGGCACCAACAGCCGACATCCGTCTGTCCGGCCCGGATATCCGAGAACTGGCTAAAAAACTTGCTCCCAGACCAGAACAACCAAGTGATTCCAGCACGATCGGCAAAGAGATGACCCTTTTGAGGTGGTGCGACAGGCAGTTCCATACGCAGATGGAGTGGCTGATCAACAGAGAAATGATCAAATGGTGCCAGAGCTTTCTCGAAGAAGGGAAGTCTCCATGGCCAATGCCTTACAGAGAGAAAGGTTTCTACGAGACCTGGAAAACCTTAGCGGCTTTCGAGTGGTCGCCATGCGGAATTGCCAACAGCGCCAAGAAAATAAGCTCCCTGCCGCCATCTGCAGATGAAGCCTTGCTTTCCCATTTGGATGCGCTGGCTATACCCGAGGAACTGCGACAGGACTATCTGTCTCTTGCTCTGGCATCTCTTTCGGGCTGGGCAAGTTTCATTAACTGGCGCTCAGAGCATAGCAATTATCAATGGCAAGCAGCATATCCCATAGATCTTGTTCAGTATCTGGCTGTGCGCCTTTTCTATGAAAGAGAGCTTGTCGATAAAACGTGTCGAGCCAGACTTGGCATCGAAGGGAATTTTAAGGCGGTTGTTTCTCACCTGCAAGCCACGAGTAAGCCGAAGTCGACGGAAATCGGACGCCTTGCATCAGCCTGGGGGCTGACTATGCTTGGAAGCGCGATGAATTTTTCACAGAAAGAGCTTCTGTCCGCTGACGATCGCACCCTAGATCGACTCCTGGACTGGATGGAAGAGTTTCCGGAGTCTGAGCATGGGAAGGTGTGGCTCAACGCTTATGAGGCTGGCTTCCACGAAAAATTCATTGGTCGCCTTCGAAGTTCAGTCTCCAAGCTCGAAAGAGATAATGCCCAATTGCCGCGTCCTCTGGCTCAGGCGATGTTCTGCATAGATGTTCGTTCAGAGGCATTTCGACGAAATCTTGAAGCAGTTGGAAATTATGAAACAATCGGCTTTGCCGGATTTTTTGGCGTTGCGATCCGGTGTCGTGCGCTTGATCAACATCACGAAACGGATCAGGTGCCCGCCATTGTGCAGCCGAAATATACAGTTCATGAGGTCGTCAGAGAAGATCAGAAGTATCAGGGCGTCAGGCACAGTGGTGGTGCAAGAGTCTTGTATGCGATAAAAGAAATGCTCGACGACATGAAATACCACGTGCTCACGCCATACGTGATGGTCGAATCAATCGGTTGGTTCTTCGGTGTGCAGCTCTTCGGACGGACACTGTTTCCAAAGACTTATCGCAAATGGCGGGCTCGAATAAAAGATGCAATAGCGCCTCCTGTGGGAACGCAAATGACAGTCGACCGTGTTGCAGACAACCTCGGTTTGACTCGTGAAGAGCAGTGCGCCACTGTCGAGACTGTTCTGAAGACGATGGGGTTGACCAAGAACTTCGCTCGTTTGGTTCTTGTGTGCGGACATAGCAGCACTTCGGACAATAACCCCTACGAGGCGGCTCTAAACTGCGGTGCCTGCGGCGGAAACTCCGGCAAGCCGAATGCTCGGTTGCTTGCGACCATGGCCAATAAGCCCTATGTGCGTGAGCATCTGGCGAAAAACGGCATCGTGGTGCCAGAGGACACGCACTTCGTCGGCGCTGTTCATGACACCACTACAGATGCTATCGATCTATTTGATATTGAGGATCTTCCCCATACTCATAGTCAGGACTTGGAGCAGCTGAAGCAAAAACTAGAGGAAGCAGCTCTTCGAACAAACCATGAACGTTGCAAAAAACTGCCTGGTGCAACCGATGATCCTCGGTATGCCGCGCAGGAAGTTGACAGGCGCGCCGGCGACTGGAGCGAAACACGTCCGGAATGGGGGCTTGCCGGTAATGCTGCTTTCATCATTGGCGGACGCACTCTGACAAAAGATCTGAATCTGGAAGGCAGAGTGTTTTTAAACTCACATGACTATCGGATTGATCCCACAGGCGCGCTTCTCGAAGGGATCATGCTAGGTCCGATGGTTGTTGGTCAGTGGATCAACGCAGAGCATTATTTCTCGGCAACAGATAACGAAGTTTATGGAAGTGGCAGCAAGATCTACCACAATGTCGTAGGGCGGATAGGCATTATGTCCGGTCCTCAAAGCGATTTGCGATCTGGTCTGGCTTGGCAGTCGATGATGAACGGCGAGCTTCCATATCATGAACCTTTGCGGTTATTCGTAGTGATTGAGGCGCCGCGTCAACGCATTTTGGACATCATAGAGCGACAACCAATCTTGAGACAACTCTGTGATAACGAATGGATCCACTTGTTGGCGATAGATCATGAGAGTGACCAAAAACTCTACCTTTATCGAGTAGGAAAGGGATGGATAAATGCAGACAGTGCGAGCCAAATAGACGAACGTTTGGGCCTTTCTGGCAGAGAGCCAATCGACATACAAGAGCGAAATTAGGCGAACATTCGAAAGTCTTGCTCAACCCTAGATTTAGATTCTCACCGTCTGCAAGGCTGATCGATCGTTGCTGCTGTAGTGCCTTTCTTTGATAACGGCGCTTCCAGAGCTCTGTGCCGCGCTACAAAAGCCTTCGGTGTTCTTGTGCTGATCGCACTTTTCGGATTCAGTATTCGGGGAGCCCTGTCATGAACTATCCACTATGGGTGGTGCCATACCTTGGTGGCACATGGATGATAGGAATAATTTCTATCATCCACGTGCACATGTCGCATTTTTCAGTGGGCGGCGGCATCTTTCTCGCGCTTGCCGAAGAACTAGCATGCGCATTAAGGCTCTTCTCATTCGTAACTGCATGAGAATTGCGAGTCGCTTGCTTCACATAGTGGAATTGAACAAGTAGGTCGAGCAAGAATGTCTTCCATGCTCGTTTCTGCAAAGCATTTTTCTATGTCTGCAGCGACATCGTCAATCTTCTTGTGCAAAGCACACAGATTCATTCCATGACTTTTCAGGTTGAGAGGGCAAGTCTTGATTCGTTGTATCGGATCAACCGCATTGAGAATTTGCAGAGTATTGATTTCGGAAGGAGGCTTTGTAAGAGCAAAGCCTCCTCCGCAGCCTCGTTGCGACTGTACGAGATCTGCTCTTACCAATGCTTGCATCACTTTCGAGAGATACGCTGGAGGAACTTTCGTCGCTACGGCAATCTGTTTTGTCGTGAATGAAGAGTTTTCATTCATCGCCAAGAAGACAATAGCGCGAAGTGCATACTCTGCTGTTTGAGAAATCACCTTTACGTTCCTCTCTTATCACACAACTCTTGTTACAAGCCTCTGCTGACGCATGTTTGTTCGTAAATCGACAGACTTACGCAAGTGCATGGTTGGAACATATCCTTGTTCGAACCACATTCTGGACACCTCCACTTTTCAGGGAGCGCTTCAAATCTAACTGCTGGGGCGAGATTCTGTCTGGGCTCGCCAAGCGATTCGTCGTAAATGTAATTGCATACTGTGCAAATTGTTTTTCCATTCGACATGATAACCTCCACCACTTCTTCTCTTCTGGACCTCTGTATCCAGATTAACTCTTCGCAGTGAGTCCTCTATCGTTCTCAAGTATGATTTCCGGAAACGCACATTTCATTTCAAGTGGCTGTGTTTGTCTGAGCCTGCATGGAAGACAAAGGACACATCATAGCTTTTGCTCAAGCGGCATAAATCTAGATCCCTTGATGATCAAGAAATGAGAACACGGACACATGATTATTTGATTCGTGCATACAAGAGGCGGCGCCATAATAAACTCTCTGCGAGTAGTTAAAATGGACGCCGCCAATTGATGCTGGGGTAAAACTATTTGATGGGTTTTGGCACAGTCAGCAAAAATGACTGAATATCTTCTCTTTCTTGTAGAGATAGACCATCAGCCTGTCCTTTCATAACCTGCGAAGAAACAACCCCTTTCAAAACCTTTTGCAGGTCGTGTGCGCTCAAGCGGGCGCCTAATCCTGCCAGATCGGGACCAAAGCGATCTTTGGCGCCATCGAGAGAATGGCACGCCGCGCAACCTAGTCCGAAAAACAACTCTTTTCCTCTGCGCGATGCTGTACTTGGTTTGTTTGGTGTCCAGTCTTTTGAATGGACGTGTGGAACATTTTCTACTTTGTGGTGCGTAACAGAAAAGCCGCCTTTGGGTTCGGCAAGCGTTAGAAGATAGTCGCTTATTTGCTCTGCTTGCAGGTTGGTTAATCCTGGATGCGGCATGATGTTACTTCGTTCTCTTAGAATTGTCGGAAAAGACTTATAGACTCTATCCGGATCACTGAGATGTGCTATCAGCCAGGTCTTGCCCCTATATGCGCCGATTCCATCCAATGCAGGTCCTAAATCTCCGCCAAATCCCGCTATCGAGTGGCATTGCATACAGTCAAGTTGTTTGTACAAGAGCTGCCCTTCCCGGCTGCTTTTGCTTTTCTTCTTCGCCTGATAGCCGATGGCTGGGAAGTTATAACGCCTAAGTGTGCCAGCGCACTGATCATTTTCATTCTGTCGACCGTTAATTGGTTGTACAGAGTTAGGAAAAGCAGGCACTGCCAATGCCGGGTGTATGTATGAACCGGCGATAGAGGCGGCAACCAAAGCGGTCACTCGTACGCACACCTGGTCATCGGCGAGAAACATCCGTATTTTTTTACTCATTGATTTTTATTCAAAGCAATTCTAAGAATGACTGTTGTACCTGTGCCCTTCTCTGAATCAATTTGCAGGTGACCACCTGCCATCTTCGCTCTTTCAACCATGCCTAATAGGCCCAAGTGTTTTTCCGGATCAGGGTCTTCAATTGCTGACTTTATGTCAGATCCGATACCGTTGTCCTCGACTAAAAGGACTAGAGCGCCCTGAAGCAATTCATTGCTTCTCCTTACGTTCAATTATGCGTTAGCTCGTGGATGGTGCGTCTTGAGCTTTGCGTAAGTGCAGGGCACCACGAAGAACCAGTAAGACCAGCGGTAGAATTCCACCGACAACAAAGGTCATGTCTCCGATCACTCGCAGCCACGTAAACATCTGGAACTTGCTCGAATGAATGAAGTCATAGCTGCGCGCAAACCAGAAACCGTGCGTGTAGCTTGCAATCATCTGAATTACGCCTGCAGGGAAAATGTTCAGCAGGAGCATTAGCATTAGCCCGACGTTCAAGCTCCAGAAGGAGATCGCACAGAGCTTGTTGCTCCAAGCGTCTTCAGTCATTAAATATCGCGTGCAGAATAAAACTGCTGCCACAGCGAGCATGCCATAAACACCCATGAGAGCTGCATGACCATGATTTGACGTGAGATAGGTCGCGTGTTCGTAGTAGCTGACGATTGGAGTGTTGATTAAGAACCCAAACACGCCTGCTCCAAGAAAGTTCCAGAAACCAACAGCAATTAAAAACATCATTGCCCAATAGTGTGAGAAGTTCTTGATTGAACCTTCAACTTTTGCAAGATGTACGAACTTCCAGGCTTCCATTGTCAGCAATGTCAGCGGAACTACTTCGAGCGCTGAGAACATAGAGCCAAGCGCCATGTTAATAGCTGGCTGCGCCGTCCAGTAATAATGGTGCCCAATTCCGATGATGCCGCTGCCGAGATAAAGAATGATGTCTACATAGATTACTGAGAGCGCCGAACGTTCTGACACCATGCCGAGACTGCAGAAAAAATAGGCAACTATGATAGTGGTGTACAACTCGAAGATGCCTTCAACCCACAGGTGCACAACCCACCAGCGCCAGAAATCGGCGACGGCGAAATTGGTTCCGGGATGATACATCATGCCGAAAGAGAAGAAGAGCGGAATCGCAATTACGCCATAGAGCAGCATGTATGGCAGACTTCCTTTGTCCTGCCCTTTCAGAAGTGGTGCAATACTGCGGAAAACAATAACCGCCCAAAGTACCATGCCAACAGTGAGGAGAATTTGCCAGAATCTACCGAGTTCTAGGTATTCCCAACCCTGATGTCCGAACCAGAACCAAAGATTGCCGAGCATGTTTTTGATGCCCATCCATTCTCCGCCGATGCTGCCGACAGCAACAATCAGAATGGCTACAAAAAGGGCTTTTACGAGCCAGTGCTGAGCTTTAGGTTCGTTCTTTGAGAGCATCGCTGCCATGAACATACCTGCAGCAAGCCACGCGGTTGCAATCCAAAAAATCGACAGTTGTAAGTGCCAGCTTCTGGTGATGCTATAGGGCAAAATGTCGCGAATGTCTATCCCATACAAGCCGCCCGCCTCAACGATGTAGTGTGCGGTCACCACTCCGAAGACGGTTTGGAAAAGGAAGAGTAGAACGACAACGATGAAGTATGGATATATAGATGTCTGTGAGCGAAACGGTTTGAACGATTTTACGTTGTCTGTGAGCGTTGTCCCGTCTGGTGCCCAGCCGAGATTAGGAAATGCACTCATGAGAAACTGCGTCAATCCGATGCCGCCTACGAGCATGATCAAGCTCATGGCGCTCCAGAGAAAAATCTGCCAGTTGGGAAAGTTGCCGACCAATTCTTCGGGCGGCCAGTTGTTTGTAAAAGTGAAGTCTTTGCCAGGACGATTGGTTGAACACGCCCATGCAGACCAAGCAAAGAAGCGGGTCAGCTGCAATCTCTCTTTCTCGTCCTTTATATAATCAATTGGTAAAGGGAGTTTGCCGCCACTGCCAAACTCTGTATCAAAATGCTTGATACTAGCCTTATATCCTTCAATTTGATTTTCAGTAAACGTGAGTGATTTTGATTGCGCATCATAACGATTTTGTTTCAACTCAGACGATAATCCGGTCTTCAGTTCTCCTTGTTCAGCGGCGGACAATTGAGCGTACGCTTTGCCGAATTTTTTTTGTGCTTCCCTTTCCAGCGCGGTTTCTGCGGCTAAGTGCAAATACTCTGCTGAGAAATCTGGTCCGTTGTATGCGCCATGTCCGAATACGGACCCGACATCCATCAATCCAAATTTCTGAAAAACACCTTGTCCGGCAATGATGTCTTCACCAGTGAAGATGGTGGTTCCACTTTGATCCACTACTTTGTCTGGGATGGGTGGCGCTTGAGTACTGGTTTCGTGCCCCATGAAAATGAGTGTGGAGAAACCCATGATCAGTACGAAAAGGACGCTTAGTTTCCATCTCCAAGACATAGGGCTTACTCCGGTTGTGAGTGAAAATGCGGACAAAAATGTCTCAAATTGATGTTAGCAGAGTAAATGTGACTTGCACTCATACTTTGTGATGATGCTACAGCCAATAGAAGTTGTAGACTAGAAGTGCAAGAGAGAGGTCAAAAGCAAATAGGTAAAGGTCTAAGACAAAGCAGAGGCATTCTCGAATAAGCAACTAGTTTAGACAGATCTCAAAGCGATGGCGCCAAGAAAAGCTCTCTAGGAGCAGTCCAATTTCTTTATGGACGCCATCGCTTTTGAGAAACGAAGATCGGAAAGGCAGGTTTTAACCTGCCTTTCTGTTTGACTTCACACGGTATCCATTGTGTTTGGTTAGCTCTTCGAACTAATCGATAAGCTCTTCAATTCTGTCTTCTCCATCAACCCATAACGGAGTTTTTTCCAGAGGGGCCACTGCTTGCGTCTCTTGAAAGTGAATAATTGCATCGAACTGACCAGGCAGGGTCGAGAAAAAGTAATGGCTAAATCGTTCAGTTTGGGGTATGTATAGAACTCCGATGGCACGTTGAAGACGAGGATGTTTTAGTCCGTTCACGAGATTCGTTGCCTTCAGCGGCAATATAAAAGCCGGCAAGTCTACTTTGTTGAATAGATGTTCGTAGCTTCCTAACATTCCAGGTCTTACGTTTTTTCGCTCAGCTGCTCCGCCCCAAGTTGATGCTGCAGTAACCGTTCCGGAATAACCACTAAAGCCAATCAACCTGCAATCATCGCCAATTTGCTGGCGAATCAGTTGCCCAACGTTCAGCTCCCCTCTTTCCGCCATTTCAGTGGCGCGGGCGTCTCCTAAATGCGAATTGTGGGCCCAAATGACTGCCTTCATCTGCTTGCCGGAGCGCTTCATATGTTCACGCAATGCCAGAAGCGTTCTGACCATGTGGGTATCTCGAAGATTCCAAGTACTCATGCGTCCTCTAAACATCTCTCGATAATAGGCCTGGGCATGAGCGATAAGCACGGCGTTTTGTTCGGCAAAGAAAAACTCGTCAGACGCCACTGCGCCGTCTCTTTTTAGATATTCGAATTCTCGCTTTTGCAACTCTACCAATTCGTCGATGATATTTTCCTCGCACGCTTTGGTCAGTCCCAAAGACGCCGCATAACCGTAGGCTTGCTCGTCATAACCGTAAGCCGACAAGCAGCTGTATCGCTCTCGTGCGCGTTTGGCGGCATCCTGATCAATGGGCTCCAGATACTTAATCACTGCATCAACTGAGCGGTAGAGACTGTAAAGATCGATTCCGTAAAACCCGACTTTCGAGTCATAGTCGGTTATTGCGCAATTATGATCTTCAAGCCACTCAATAAAGGAAAGTACGTCTGCGTTGCGCCATAACCAGGTTGGAAAACGTTGAAAGTCTCGAAGCGCTTCTACCGCGTCTTTTGCGTTGCCTCTGCCTTTGACGTATCGGTTTACAGTAAGGGCATCTGGCCAATCTGCCTCTGCTGCCACTACGTTGAATCCTTTCTCTTCAATCAGCCTCTTTGTGAGGTCAATTCTTGTCTTGTAGTATTCATGCGTACCATGGGAAGCTTCTCCGATCAGTACAAATGATGCGTCTCCCACTAAATCCATAAGAGTATCTAGTTCGTGTTTTTCGCCAGTGTAGGGGATAGCGTGGCGTTGAACAACTTTGCTCAATTGAGCGTCCGGGGAATGCGGAGTTTCGATTATTTGCATTTTGAAAATTTCCTTGAAGAACTCTTAGCCAGCGCGTTTTCCTTTTAGTTGGCTATATATCCGTGCCAATTCGAGCTTGCTTATGTCGTCGCATAAAGTCACGGCTCTTAGATTTTTTACCGAAGAACAGCAAACAGGGCATCTCCACGTAAGTGGCAGAGCTCGAACGGGGGTGTTTGGCTGAACACCGTTTTGGGGATCTCCGTGCTGCTCGTCGTACACATAGATGCGGCAGTTATCGCAAAAATAATAATCAAAACTTTTTGCTCTGCTTCCCATCTTTTTTTCCTCTGGTAAATGCCTTTTACATGACAATCTAAACCAATGAACACTTGGAGATATCGGTCTAAAGACTTAGTCTGCACTAAGGAGTGCAAGCTTGTGCCAAGCGCATTCTCGATAGTCGCTCACACTCTGATTCGCTCTATCTGGAATGCTGACAGTTCCACGGCATCATGCGTAGGATGGTTGCCAGCCCGCAAGTGTTCATTAAGGAGGAGAAAACCATGCCAACAGCAGCCACGACCGAGAGGAAAATCCAATTGGCGTTAATGCTGTATGACAGAGCAATTCCAGTAAGAATAATTAGACCCGCGGTGAAGCGCACTTGGCGCTCGAGAGACCATACATGCAAAGATTCACCGTCGATTGGCAGCCCGTTTCTCGCCCATGCGTCCATGCCGCCCTTGATTACAAAAACGGACTGATAACCCAGAGACTCTAATTCCTTTGCCGCTACTCCAGCGCGTTTTCCGCTTCGACATAGAAGATAAATGTCTCTATGTTTGTCCAAGGTTTTGGCTCTATTTGAAAACTGCGAGTATGGCAAGTGGAGCGATTTGTCGATCTTTGCTGTGTTTCTCTCGGAGTCTTCTCTAATGTCAACCAGTTGTAGGTGTTCTCCATCGGAGATTTTGTCGAAAACATCTTTGGGGCTTATTTCACTAATGGACATTTTGCACCTCTGAGTGGTTTGTACCTTACTCGCTATCATCCAGGTTTCAGACCTTTTGGGCATGATTACAAAGGTCGGTTTTAATTCATCATTTGGTATGAATTGATTCCATATATTCCGTGGACTCTTTAGGCATTGTGCCTGGGGTTTCCATTCTTTTCTTGCTGATTTCCGACACATGTCTTTTCAGTCCGCCTTCCAGCAAGTGTTTTACTTGCGTAAGAAATCTCGCGGCCTCACTTCCGTCTATACATCTTTGATCAAAGAGTAGAGATAGAGTCATCGTTGGACGTATAACGATCTCTCCGTTTCTGACTATCGGACGATCTTCAATTACGCCAATTCCAAACGTAGAAGTGCAAACACACGGACCTGTAATGGCTGTGACACCGTATTTTCCGAGGGAGCTAAGACCAAAACTTGCTCGGGTTATCTGCAAACGTAGTCTTGGCATAACCATTGCCATTCTTATGATCAGCTGTCGAACCAGCCAAGGCATCTTGGAAAATCTGTGTTCTGTATTTAGCTCCGGCTGATTGACAATTGAATTGTCGGAGAATGTGATGAGTTCTTGCATGATTGCCTGCAGGTCCTTCTTGTGAGGCTCATCGATTGTCCCGAAAAAGACAGCGGGTTTTCCATCGACAAAGCGCTCAACGGTAAAACCTCCGCATATCCTCTCTAGAACAGCAAGGAGTCCAAAGGGCAAGGCGAGGCTTCTGGAGGCTGGGAAGGAAGCCTGAGCGGTGGCAATTGCTTTCAGAAATATCGCTGTTTCTGTTAGTCTGATGCCTTTTTTGCGAAATTCTCTTTTTAGTTCTTTTACCCATTCCATATCAACGTCGCAGAATACTGTCGCCGGCACTGCATCTTTACTGACAATAGTAATTAGATCCAGAACATTCCATCGGCTACGTTCAAGTTGTGAATATGTAAAAGCTGGTTCTGGTTTTTCCATGACTATGCGCGCATACAAAGTGAACTGGTTAAACAGGAAAGACCCAGGTTGTTCCACAAAAAGAAGACGCCAGGTCTAACTGGCGTCTTCAGGCTCTAAGCTTTCGCTCTGGTGCCTGCTGCCCCTGGGGAGTTCTTCAATTCCACCCTGGGTTTTTCTTGCAATACTAGTGTAATACCAGTGTTCAATACCGGTATCATCACTAAGTATCATTCTGGGACCATGCTTGAGGATTAGAGGCGAAAACGCTATCCGATACGTTTCCCGTAAAGCTCAAACCCCATTATCCGGAAGGCTGCTGCGTTTGGATGTCTTTATCACCGCTTATCAGCTTGAAACTCCAGGAACTTTTGTTCTAGATTGCCGCGTTCGTCATAGTTAATTACTGTGAATGGCCTGATTCTTCTGTCAATGCAGATGCTGCGAGAGACATGCAGTGGCTTTCCGCTGGCATCAAAGTCGCTTATCTTCATTTCGACCTTTATGATGCCGTCACTAAGAGGGCTATAAGTAACGTCAGTAATTTCGTAGAAACTGTCATAGAGTTGCTGCCGGCTTCTTGGAGAACGCACAACCTTTCCGATGGTGCGTAGAGTCAATTTGTCAGTGTATGAGCTAAGGACAGAAACCTGAATAATGTTCTGGGTTTCGCAGTATTCGTTTGTTTCTAGTGTTCTCTGATAAGGTGTGGCGATGTAATGCCATATTCTGCCATAGGAGTCTTGCTGCGTTCCGATTGTTCGTACCATGCTGACAGCGATGTTGACCGGTTTGCTTAGCAATCGCCGCCCCGTCGAACAGTCTATCGAATCGAAAAAAGTGCGAACGCGGGTTTGCCAGGTTCCAGCTAGCCATGCGGGCACTTGAATCCACTGGTAGGTCTCTTGATTCTCGGTAACTGATGAGCCGACCATTGCCGATGTGCTTGCGCTGGTGCTTGCGAAAAGGAGCAGAAGAGCCCCGAAAGCAGCTAGGCATATTTTCTTTGTCACTGTAACTTCTCCAGCAAGCTTGGCTAATTTAGTTCATTCTCTTGTTGGAGATATCAGGCAAAAGGACTAGTGAATCTTCTTCTTCAAGACGAAAGACGAGTTGTGTTTCGTATCGTCCAAAAGTTCAATCACCTCTGTGCAATACTTTGGGTGACCTCAATAGCGATCAATTGTAGGTTGCGGTTAGTTTACCTCCGTGGTAACCAATGTTTGTTACAGCGGTACCCTGCGGATATAATTGTCCGCGTTCTGGCTGTTGGTTACTCTGGAGTCTCGATGCATCTTCATATGGGCTGAAAATAGCAGGAGGTTAGATGGTATTGAAGTTTGGCGCTGATGCGCAAACTCTCGACGAGACACCTTTCGAGGGGACCGACGTCACCCATTCCGAGATTGAGAAACGCAGAGAGTTTCTAACAATAGACGAGTCGGATGCAAAGAGGCTTGGCGAGATTCGCGAGTTCGCGCACGAGAATGTGGAAGGCATAGTCGAAGAGTTCTATTCTCATTTGCTTTCTTTCCCTCAAACTGCTGCCTTTTTTCGCGATCCAAAAGTTCTCGCGAGAGTAAAACAAGCTCAAACGCGGTACTTTCTCGATCTTGTCGGTGGCTCCTACGGCGATGATTACGTTAGAAATCGACTGAAAATCGGTCGACTTCATCAGAATATTGACCTTGGATTTGATGTTTATCTTGGCGCATACAGGCGTTATCTGGATTCATTTCTGCGCCGCTTGTTAGCCGCATTCACGCATGACACAGAGAAGGCAATCGAAGGCTATTTGTCCATGTTAAAGCTGGTCTTTCTGGACATTAGCTTGGCTGCTGACACTTATTTGAGAACCATCAGGCTGCAGACCGAAGCAATTAAGGAACTGGCAACACCGGTTCTACAAGTTCGCGATGGCTTGCTCATCTCACCAATCATCGGCATGGTCGACACACAAAGAGCCAGGCAGCTTACTGAGTCGATCCTCTGGGCAATTCGAGAAAAAAGAGCGAAGGTAGTTGTAATTGACATTACAGGCGTTCCCCTTGTTGACTCGAAGGTAGCCAATCATCTCGTTCAGACTGTAGAAGCTGCCAGACTAATGGGGGCAGTCGCGATAGTCACAGGTATTTCGCCTGAAATCGCTCAAACACTGGTGGTTTTGGGAGTCAATCTTTCCAGCGTTAAGACCGTGGCTGATTTGCAGACTGGTATAGAGGAAGCTGAGTTCTACCTCAGTAACAGGCCTTCTAATAATCACGATCACGAAATGCAGGGTAACTAACAATGCCTGTACCCATTCTCAAACAAGGGCATTTGTTGATTGCTACCCTTCAGACTGAGCTCACTGATCGAGACTGGTTTGACTTTCAAATGGAAGTGACCAAGCTAGTCGGCGTTCATCGAGCCAGAGGCGTTATTCTCGATGTTACCGTCTTAGATGTTCTTGATTCTTTCGCTACTAAAAGTTTAAAGAACATCGCCGAAATGGTGAGGTTGCGTGGCGCTCGGGCCGTAGTCGTAGGTATACATCCAGACGTAGCCTTTACGATGGTTCAGCTAGGATTGACATTGCACGGTATTGACACGGCAATTGACCTCGAACACGGTCTAAATCTTCTAAACCTGAGAACCAGTTCTAGTACTGC